>CAZEYI010000024.1:0-10346 GCA_964516785.1 uncultured Candidatus Peribacteria bacterium | reverse complement strand
AAAATTTGACAGAATAGTACTAGACAGGTATACTTGAGTGTATTTATTGTGTGTAGGATTGTATGATCAATCAAGCTGCATCTAGTCTCAATACCGCTATCTCAGCAGTTCCATCATCGTCTGAGAAATGGTTTATCTCTCAAGATGGCAGTCTTTCTCGTATACAACAAAATGGCTCACAAGAAGTTCAGCAATGACAGCCTATGTATGTTACGAAAGAATGAAAACTTACTACTGAAGCTATTGGCAATGTACCTACGGATCTGGCAACAGAAGTCGCAATTTCTAAAGAATTTCAAGCTAAAGATGCTGCTTTTTTGCAAAATCTTCAAAACAAAGACTATAATGCAGTCCATGATTTTATGACTACTATATGGAAAGATATCGCTACATATAAGTGACAGGTCCCAAATAGAAATATGACCCAAAGACAACTTATCGAACTCTCTGTGAGAGCAAAATATAATGCAGCTAGAACGGGAGGTTATTCTCCTGTAACCATGTCACAGCCAGGTACGCCTATCAATGGTACTGGTCCTGCGACCAATGCTTCGAGCTCTCCTGTTACTGGTAAGTCATTTACCAAAGAACAGATGTTGGCTGAACTGAAAAAACAATATAGCAACTTGGATTCGTTTGATAAAAATAAAGCAGATACTGTGGATGCAAGTTTGGTCAAAGCCAATACTATCGGAGTAGAATTTAAATATCCTTGGGTAGCATACAAACTTTGGAAAACCAAAACTATGGCTGCAGAACTCAAGGAACTCAAATCAGCTGAAGACCAGGTGGGATTTATCCTCACTATGTCGCAGAAGAGATATGGTGGTAAGATGCTTGCAAGACCTGTGAAAAATCTCTTGAGACATATCAAATCAAATTATGAATGAGATCCTGCTAAACTCAATGACAAATTGAATGCGCAATACGATATCTACTTCAAACCTAGAATAGCTCTCTTGAAGTCTACTGGAAGAGTTGACGATCTGGAAGCGGCTAAGAGTTTGGAGTCATGTTTTGATAACTTGATGACAAGATACGGTTTGGAGAAGGCTGAAAAATTTGCTAGTTTATCTCGTAAGAAATCACAATAATGTTTCAGTCATTGAGAGATGTAAACACATATATATACAATACCATCAAGAGTATTGATTCTACTAATGCTGCCATTTCGTTGGATATAGTTTGGGATCTGGTTGGTGATTTTTTCTGGGAAATTGTGGAAGAACAATCTAGCCATCTATCAGATCTAGATAAACAAATGCTTGCAGATCATGCTGAAGATGCAGAATTTTGTTATGGACTATTGTCTCAAAAAATACCACAATTTTATACGCTTGTAGACGATATGGTGGCTCAGATATTGGCTGCCTATACAAGTCCTTTGCTGGAACAAGAATAATTTTTTCATCTTATATTTTTATGTCGCTATAGTTTAGCGACTTTTTTATTATTTTATCACATTATATTTTTTTGTCAATCCCTAATGGTGTGCTGGGGGGATTATTTTTGTGTGGGTGGTATGGTGTTTGTATACTTAGTGTAAGATTTTTTACGTATAAACCATACCCATGGCGTTGAATGATAGAAAATTAGAGTCACTCCAGACCAAGATAGAGTGATTAGAGGTCCAAAAAGGGATGAAGTCTGCTATTACGCAGATCAAAGAGGATATTTTTGATCTTTTTGTGGATACCAAAGTAAGAGTTTCTGATAAGAGATCGATCAATGATCTGCACAAATGACTTTCTGAGAGAATAGAGAATTCTAAAAAACAAATAGAAGGTAGGTTGGATACTGATACGGTCAATGAGCTCAAAGTATCTGCTATCAAAAAACATATATCTAGCCTAGAAAAACAAATTTCCGTACTCCAAGATATCCAAAATATTATTGCGCAGATCAATACGCCAAAAACTATAGAATCGTCTATTGTCGCTGCTGATGTATTGACTGGTTCTGTGCAATCTTCGGCTATTGCCAAGGATTTTTCAGAGTTTACTATCGCCTTGGGTAAGAAGGCAAAAGTATTGAAAGAAGGTAATGATACACATGGACTGGATGTTAATCCTGTAGGTCCTGGAAGATATCAACTCAAGCATGATGGAGTAATCGTAGCCTATGTCATATCTGAAAATAATGCATGGAAGATAAATCTAGAAAAAGATGCTATCATACAATTGTGAATCAAGTCGTTTGATCTCCCTATGGTGCTCAACAAGGAGATGAAACTACCTGATATTAGCAAGGAAGGTAAGAAGATAGAAGGCAAAACTTCTGTCGAGAAACAAAAAACTTGGAAGGTAGTATTGGATAATTGGGATTATACTCCTGCTGCACCAACTGTCGTTGAACCAGTAGTAGATGAAGAACCAGTAGTGGAGCCAGCTCCAGAAATTGTGGAAAATACACAATCACAGATTGTTGATGTCTTTGCTCATGTGATGGACAAAGAAGCGTTGGTGAAGAAATCTATTACCCAAGATGTATTGGAAGAGTATCAACATAAATACGCTAAGAGACGATGGCCACAAAGATTTGCTATGTATATGTATGCTCGTATCTGACAAAATATGCGTATCAACAATCGTTTGGATGTCTCTAAGAGACACAATGAAGCTATCGAAACAGACGTGAAACGTCAACAAAGAATTGCATCATCTATAGGCAATTTTGCCTACGAATATGATCTTGGTGTAGATCAGGGTAAGGTAACCAAGACGGAATTAGCAAGTAACAGTCAGGTCAATACTATAGCTGATCAATATATCAAAGGTTCTATCGATAGAGATGCTGCTGTGGAACAATTTAACGATTTCTTCTCTAATAATGCTGACTATGCAACTGGTATGACTGGTACCGATATCATGGAGCAATTGGATGATATAGCTTTTATGATAGCTGTAGAATCTTCTATCAAACCCAAAATAGAAAGAAAGCCAGAGGATTATAGAAAGATGAGTGACGTTATTCGTCAATTTTACGCAACACATCCTACTGCTAAATTGCAAAATGTGCATCTCAACAATCCTCACAATCCATCTACTGCAGAACTCGATAAAATGGCTGATCATATATTGGCCTACAAGAGCAAAGTGGCTGTCGATAAACTCAACAATATTACTGCTAATGTCAAACTCTATAGAGTAGAAAAAGATAAAGATACTAATGAGCTTACACAATCAAAGATTGAAGACCAAAATCGTGGTTGGGCAGATTGGGTTTTGTGAATAGCAAATGGCGCTACCTTTGGAGTCAGTGGTGCTATGATTGGTAGTGCATGGGGAAGAGCGGCTATCAAAGCTGCAACTGGAGCTTGATTGGCAGCTGGATGATTTGGTACTCTACCTATAGTATGATGAGTGGCACTCACTGCTGCTGTGTTGCAATATTTGAAAACACATCGTGATTATATGACCGAAGCAACCAAGACGCATGAGGATGCTATGGTGTTGGGTACTGAAGAATTAAATAAACGCATCAAAGAACTTGAAGCACAGATCAAGAAACATAGTGGTTTGCAAAAGACTATGGCTTTCTGGTGATTTGGTAATCACGCTATCAGAACAAAACAACTCAATATACTCAAAGCAGTTAATGACAAGATGCACAGTACTGGAGCTATGAAACCAGCTTTGCAACTTATCAAAGATATGCAAGCTCCAAACAAAAATCAGCAAGCATTGGCTTTGGCTGAGACTTTGGCTCGTGTACAGGTAGGAAGAGAATTGAACACCAACTTCATCAGTGGGTCCAATAGAGGATTAACTGAACAAGAGAGAAAGGATCTTCTTATCCAACTCAGAGAAGCTGGCTCACAATGGGCTATCAAGGCTGGGTATGCACACCTTGTCCCTGAAAGAAATGCTTCGCCTGAAAAATGGAGAGATTTCTGGGTGTATGTATTGCTCGGTGATAAGACAGTGAAAGCACACTATGATAGAAGATGTGAATGACTCAAAAAAGCTTTCGATGATATGAAAGATGATATTAGCAAAGGTAGAAACAAGATGGCAAGAAGAGATTTTGCTACAAATTTAGCTACGTCTGTAACTGTGGCATGAGTGTCTGCTGGAGTGAGTACATTGTTCTGAGGATCTGGTTGGGTACCTGGCAAGAGTGGAGTCAATAGTACTGGCCCACACAATGAATACGCCCTTGGTAAATATGACAATACTTTGTCCCCAGGATCTGTTACCGACAAAGCACCAGGACGAGATGCAGCATTCAGCAACGGTGATAAAATTTCCTTTACAGGAGAATCATCAGTTGATGCTGTCCATGCTACGACCAGAACATTTGGCAATATAGCAAGTGAAGTTACCTCTACCAATGCATTGGCTGCGACATTTGATCCTACAACACAAGCAGCTGTACGTGATGCATTGAGTACCGAGTTGTTGAAAGTGAAAGCTGCAGCTGTGTCTGCGTGAGCAGATGCTGGCAATATCCAATTAGCACAACAACGTTGGATAGATGGAGTAGAAGAAATTCTTACGAAATTTACAGCAGCTGGTAAGACAGGCATCACTATCGAACATATAAAATTTGATCCAAGTGCGTTTAGTGCAATCGACATCCAAAAAAGTGTCGCCGCAGGATCAGGTATCAGTATGCAGGATGTGGTGGATAGGGCAGTGGCATTTGATGCGAAGGTAGATGGCGTACGATGACATTATGATTTTGGGGATCCATTGTGGGCTGTATGGCCAGGATTCTCTAATACGTATGCTAAACCAGGCAAAGAATCTAAGCATGACGATAGCTGGAGTAAGAGAGCTGAAGATCTAGAGAAAAAAGATAAAGAAAAAGCTAAAAAAGATAAAGAACAAGCAGCCGCGGATGATGACTTCAATCGTGATTTTGAAGATAGGCATGGCGGCGGAGATACGCCTCCTCCTTATACACCTACTCCTCCTGTGAAAGATAAGAAAAAACATTGGGAAGATAGATGGCAAGATAACGAAGGTAAGCCTTTTGAAGAACCAGGCAAAAAACCTGAAAATCGTCCTTATGGATCAGCTGATGATGAATGGGCTGTTTCACCTAGAGGTAGAGAACCATCCAGAGTAAGACCTGGCGAAGAGGGTGGTGATGTACCTACATATTTTGAAAAAGATTATCCAAACAAACCAGAAATCTTGGATGCTCATCAAGCTGCAGAAAAAATTATTGCTGCTAAGATATACAAGAGACCACTATCTGATATCCCATTTGTCGTAGATCCAAACTATGTGATGGGCCAAAATGGTATCAAGATAGAAGAAGCAATCCAAGCAAAAAATTATAGACTAGCAATTGATCTTTTAGCGGAGACAATCATATCTGAACAGGCATATATCGATCAAGAATCTCGTACACAAGGATACGATAAGCTTATCAGATCGTCACTTAAAGCAGTGGATGCTGTCTTTGATGAGCTTGGTGTACGTCCAAATGATAGAGCCGAAGTACCTGATATGGAACATGTGCATATCATACCTGGATATCTCTTCCATGCACAATACGACAGTTATAGTAAAGATACTCTCGGATTTGTCTACAATATGAATGGGCATATGTTCATAAATCACGAAGCATTGGCTCATGGCCCCAACGGGGATAGAAATGACGAAGAACGTAAGCAAGCGCTCTTGCATATCATCACTCATGAAATAGTACATGGGGCTACTACATCAAATTATCATAAGACATGGAAAGAAAATAATGACAAAACCATTACTGAATGAAGTGAACAATATGTGTTCTTACGTCGTTTGTGAGTACAGTTAACCAGAAGAATAGATAAGAGTGGACAAGTTTACTTCGAAGAAAGAGGTAGAGCTTTGAATGAAGGATTGACTGAATCACTCAACTTGTATATCCTCCAGGATAAACTAGGTATGTCTGTGCCTTCAGGTATAGAAGCGTATCCTGCTGAGAGAAAAGTTGTAGACAAACTTGTCAATAAATTTGCACTCGACAAAAAAGATCTCTACAAGTTCTTGATACATCGTAAGTTTGGTAAGGACATTATCAAGAAGGCGTATGGTAACGTTGTGAAGAGAACAGATGCGACTGGTAAAGAATATGACTCGTATGAAAGACCAGGTTATGTCACTCTTCTCATGGAGTTGATGGATATGGAGCATCTCAAAAATGCTGGTGGAGCACTTCCTTTGGCTGATAGATTTATCGATGGTAAAGAAATACTTCTTCCCAAAGCTCAGACTAGAGAATTTCATCCTTCATTGATAAATAAAGACTGATCATTAAAGCCAGAGATACTCCAGGCATATCCATTTATAAAACAATAAAAATTTTATCATTAGTATGATAGTATGTTAGCATATCAACGCACACTATACAATCTCATAGAACAGGTAGGTATCGGTGATGAAGAGCTCAAAAAAGAGTCATACGATGACTTGGAGCAGGCATTTTTGGATAGATGGACAACGATGTTGGTGGCTCAGTTACCTGCAGAAGATCAAAAACTTGTGGCTACAAAACTCCAAGCATGAGCTGGTATCGACGAATTGTATGAGTTTCTGGATGCGAGTTTGCCTGATATAGGTAAACTCAACCAACAAATACTCGATGATTTTGTCGACCAATACAAGGATAGTATGTGATTGTAAGCCATTTTTTGGATAGTATAGAAAATCCCCTGATTTGGGGATTTTTTTGTAGCCCAGAAAGTCCTGAAAATTTGCTTTTTTTGCCGTGCGGAGCTATAATTATCGTATAGGTTTACAAACTTATTGTATCTCATGTCAAAGTCTCTAACTAACAATGCGATTAATCAGCTAGTAGAAGCTGCTAAATCCACTGAATCTAGTAAGTATGAACAAATACTCAATAAGTGAAGAGATGCTCTTTTGAGCGACATATCCACTTCTGATAATTTCGTCATAGATACAAATACTGCTCAAAAACTCCATACTGTGTTTGAAAGCGTTGTTAATCAGCACACATCTTTGAATGAAAAAATATCTAAACTTACTGCAGAAAAAGAAACTTTGAATGATGAGGGGACTAGTTTGGCTGGTAGAACTGATCAAAAATCGCTGGATAGAATTGCTAAAATTGGCACAAGAAAATCTCAAATAGATTCAGAGATAAGTAATTTAAATACTACTGTCACAACTCATATCGCCAATAGAAAAACTGAGTATCAAGAACTTGCTAGTTTGTCTGAAAAATTTCTACTTGATGGATCAGATATAGCTGTTTCTAGATCTGTATACAATATTTCCTCTTCGTTTATGCAATTATGAGAGCCTGCAAGTGAGTATAAAATATTTTCTGCAACAGGAGAAGAACTTGCACCAAGAAGCTTTCCTATCGTATGAGGTACAGTTAGTGGATATGCGATTAAGGTAACGAAAAAAGATGGTAAGGTGATTGATGCGGTAGCTCAAAATCTTCTTATCGATAATTCTGGAAAGTTGGATCTCACTACATTGAGATTGTATGATCAAGCTGGAGTGGCTTTTCCAATAAAAGATACCACACTTGATTTCCATGTGTGAGCAAAGATAAAAATTAGTACAGGTCCAAAGCACTTAGTTAATGTTAAAAAAGTGGTGTATACACCAAAAGATATATTGTTGCCTGCAGCATTGGGTACAGAATATGATGCCATCAATACGCGTAGTGGCAATCACGTCAATACACTTCTTGCTCATACGCACGCAACAAAATATGCTGATGCTAGAAAAGAAGTACTCTTCAAATTGCTCGGTGAGGAAATAGCAAAAGATCAATTTGCAAAATTTACAGATGATCAGAAAAAGACATTGCTCACTAGATTGGTTGCTTTGACATGAGGAGGGTATGATATGGATGTGCCTGCTTTTCAGGCTTTATTTAAGACAGAAATGACCAAGGATGAATTCTTTGGTACTGCAAAAGATTTTGAAGATCAATTACTCAAGGATCTCGATGCTAAGTCACAAGAGAAGCTCAAAAAGATTCTTACTGATAGATTGGAAACAGCTACTATCGGATGAAACAAAGCTAAGACAGCTATCGTGGGTGAATTTATGAACTATCTAACAACAGTTAATATCGTTAAAGATCAAGCTCGACGTGAGACATTATACAATGCTGTTGATGTCCGTACAGGTGGTCAAATAACGAGACAACTTGCACATGTGCATGGTCAAAAATATAAGGATACGAAGAAAAAAGTGCTTCTTAGTCTTATGGAAGAAACTATTGGTAAAGAAGCTTTTGATAAACTAAGTGATAAACAGAAAGATGCTTGTTTGGCATCTTTGGTAACCACAGGGTATGATATGGATGTGCCTACATTCCAAACGTCATTTAGAACTGAAATAGCGAAGGAAGATTTTACAGGTACAGAAGAAGAATTTGAGAAAAAACTTATCAGCAATTTGGATGGAAAGGCAGAAGAACAGTTGAAAAAAATACTTGAGAAAAGATTGGACTCAGCAAATATTGGATGAAATAAAGCGAGAAGTGTATTGGCTGGTAGATTCTTGGATTATGTTAACAATAGTGCCTTTGACGTACCAAAACGTCATGCTGCGTTCCAAGTATTGGAATGAAATCTCACAGCAGAGTTATTGCAAACAAGATTGAGACAAGAATTTGAACTCAAGTTCAATAAACTACAACGTGAAGCTTTTGAAAAAACTTTGGCGCTCAACCCAGAATTTGGCAAACTCAATCAAGCACAAAAGGATAGAATATACGAAAGAATACAAGAACTTGGTACTATCAATGCATGAGTAGTAGACATCAAATTGTGAGATCAACCAACTACGCCTCCAACTCCACTCACCTATAGCATCCCTGAGATTACTTTTGCTCCTACTCTCCATCAGTATTCTGTGATGCCAAGTGATGAGGATTATGCAGGATTTTCTACGTGGTTGGTAAATCAATTGCCAGCAGATGTATGATCTGATCCAGACAAATATAGAGACTGGATGAGAAATGGTTTGGTAGCATCATTGGACAATGGAAAGACACACTATGAAAATTTCTTTGCTGATGTATTGAAGAAATTTACTGAGAATATCAATGTCAAAACAACGCTCAATCAGACGCTCTTAGACTTTATCAACGATACAAATACTGCTGATCATATGGCCTTTGATGCAGATTTGTTGGCTACGCTTACATCTACTACCCCTCTTACTGATCATCCTAAAAAGCGATATCAGAAACTTATGCCTTGGGTCAAGGGAGAACCACAAAATTATCTTTCATTTTTCCAAGGACAATCACAAGAGTTTAAGACAGAGTCTATCACTGCTGGAGGGAAGACCTTTGGATATAGTGGAAAACTTGAGATTGGAGGTGCAGAAAACGTCAATATGTCTATCAAGATGAAAGACGGGCAAGAACAGATATACAAGTCAGGGTCTCCTGTCGCTTTGGTTAGAACATTGCTCACAAGCACTGATATAGAACCACCACATGCGAGATTTCATGCTGGTTTGTCCGTGATCAAATCTGTAACAAAAATGGCACGTGGCAATGATATATCATTGCGTACTGCACTCACACCAGAGATGCTGGATACATTACCCTTCAGTATTAGAACGACATTGGCAGCAGGAGAAAATCCTATGGTTGAGATAGAAGAAAAAGATAATGGCAAACTTGTGGCTACTGTATTCAACCTCAATCTTACTACGAGAAGAAAAGAAAATCTACATACGATGTTTGATGAAGAAGCTTTTGTGGCTACACAAAGTGTGAGAGATCTTAGACAGGGAGTAGAATCACTTTTGGCTCTTACCAACCAAACATTGAACAATACATATGCAAACTATCGTGAAGCAAGTCGTGGTAGTGGTTTGAGAAAAGCCTTGCTTAGTAAACACAGATATGGAGGTTTGGCAAACTTCTGGAAGACGATATCTTTTGAAGGAGAAACTATTAGTGTCGGAGGCAAGACAGTTACCTTAACTTGTAAGGACGGATTGTTTACCTTTACTGGAGAAGGCATCACGAAACCTATCCGTGGTAGAAATTTGGGTTCATTACTTACCTTTAATCCTGCGTTGCGTGGTATTGAACTCAAGGCATTACATGTTGCGAATGAGAAACTCATAGAGACATATCAAGAAAAATTGGAGAAAAAAGATCGTATGAAAAATTATGGTGTGATCGATGAAATCAACCATAGAGTATACATACTTGATAAGTATGGTAACTTATGATATGTGGAAAATACCAGCCAAGACTTTGCATCCAGATGGCGACAATATAACTCTGGCCATAGCTATGGTAGAATCAAAGATGACGATATGCCAACAGGCTTTAGAGTTATGAAAAAAGGGAAAAATATCGTCGATAAGGAAACATACAATGATTTCTTGCGCAAC
>CAZEYI010000023.1:0-10466 GCA_964516785.1 uncultured Candidatus Peribacteria bacterium | reverse complement strand
GATGTTATTGATAGACTATCATAAGAAATACAAACAAGATTTTTATCTTTGTGATTATTAAATGAATCCTGACCAATACTCTCATATCAATTAATTAATAATCAATTATACGAAAGATATTCTGGACAGACTCCTCATAATCCATCTAATTCCGTTCACTCTGCAGGCAATATACTACAATTAGTTTTTACTAGTTCTGTATCAATAATACTTATATCTTGAAGGTTCGTTGGTGAACAAATAGGTAGTGCTGCAATAGCATCTTCAAATGTCTTAAAATTTACAGCTGGATAACCATTATAATTATTAATTCATTTTTCTTCACTTGTATCTAAAACAGTGTTTCATGAATCAGTTATGCTCTGTTGTATTGGCGTAATATACTTTATCCAATCCTCTCTCAAAAAATAACCGACAACTGCTATAATAGCGATGACTACAAGTGCGATGATAGTTTTTTTCATATAAATCTCGTATAAAACATAAAACTACTGCCCTCTTATCCCATTGTGGGAGAATTGCAAGCAATTTCCTTGTATTTGGATGGTAAAGTACTAGACATGGAGCTGTTTTTATGATTAAAGTGAGAACATGAAATATAGTATCAAATCTATTGCGGGATTGACGTGTATATTTGCGCCGATGGAAGATAGTCATGCGACTATTATCGAGATCATGGTCCGCGCTGGAAGCAATTATGAGACTAGAGAGATCAATGGGATCAGTCATTTCTTGGAACATATGTTTTTCAAATGAGGAGCAAAATATACCACGCCTAAGTCAGTAGCAGAATCCGTAGATGCCTTTGGTGGGGAATTCAATGCCTATACAGGCAATGAATATGCTGGGTATTATGTGAAATCATCGCCTGAACACGTCTACAAAGCAATTGACGTCCTCAGTGATATGATGTGTCATCCAGCTTTCCCAAAAGATGAAATGGAAAGAGAAAAAGGTGTGGTCATCCAGGAATTAAAAATGTATGAGGACAATCCTCAGGCTATGGTTTCTGAAAAATGGCAAAGATACTACCTCGGAGATAATAGCTTTGGATGGCCGATTATCGGAACAGAAAGCAATATCCTGTCTTTTAACCAAGAGGCTCTCTTTGCGCACAAAGCGAATCTCTATACCAAAGATAATCTCATCATCGTCGTCGCAGGTAAGATAGAAGATCAAGGCAGCATCGAAGAAGCGATTGCCGATCACTTTGCAAATTTGCCAGAAAAAATGCAGGGTACATTACCAACTTTTGAACATACATTACCTACCGAACACAAAGCACATTATACCAAAGGAACAGAACAAAATCATCTCATCATCTCTGCACCTGGATTTAACGGCACACACGAAGACCGCTATGCAGCAAGCCTAGCGATGAATATCTTGGGTGGACCTATGTCAGCAAGATTGTTTCAAAATATCAGAGAAAAATTGTGATTGTGTTACTATATTGGCGGGACGCATATGAGTAGTCCAGCATATGGGACATTCTTTATGAGAGCTGGTATCGATAAGGAAAGATTTCCGTTTGGTGTCGAAAAAATCTATGAAGAAATCGCTCGTTTTGCTACTGGAGATATCAGTGAACAAGAATTTGCTACTGCACAGGGTAATATCGCTGGACGTATGCAGATAGGACTCGAGACTTGTAATGATGTGTCTGACTTCCTCTGAATGCAATACCTCCTCTATGGCGAAATATCAAGCGTGGAAGAAAAGCTCGCAAAATATCAAGCAGTGACACTCGATGCAGTCAAAAATGTAGCCAAAAAATTATCAGCAGATAATCTCTATATGTATCATATAGAATAATCTAGTCTTGGAGTTCGGGTTCGATATAGGTCTTGTACTTATTAAGTTCACGAATAACTCCCTGTCTATCTTTTTGTGTTACATAAGTTCTTATTTTTTTTCTGATAGCAAAAAACTCTTGGACGTGTGGGAGATTTTGCTCTACACCATCATTAGCCACATCTCCAAAATAACTCATATCGTCTATCGTTAGGAAAGATTTGGTTCATAACTCTATATCTTGTTTCATCTGTTCAGCAGCCAAGATATATCTATGTTTGTGTACCGCGGTCAATATCCCTTGCTTCTTCTTGGTCTCGTTTTTTTCTTTGAGAATATCTCCAATCTCCTGGTGCATCGTATAAAACATACCCATAAGATGTTCTTTTTGAACTGATGGATGTTGATTGATAGCTCTATCAATATTATCAAAAATATTGTTTTTATCGAATTGCGCTTTTTCTTTGTGCGTATTTTCTATAAGACTCCAAGGATTGTTTCCGATTGCTGACATTATAGCATGCAGATGGATTCGCTCCATATTTTTTATATTCTGTTCATGGAGATTTTCTAATGCTTGGAGTTGTGGGATCATATAATACAGATACTTTCCAAGATCCTGTTCTCTTTTGCTCATTTTATTGATAGCAGCCTGGAGGAGGTTTTCTTGTACTACTCTGTTGTTAAAATCTGGTATCTTAGACAAGTTATAGAGTCTAGCCATCAAGATTTTTGGGTTAATCTGATGCGTCAGTGCTTCCATAACGAGTTCGATATCGCTCTGCTGATCTTCATTGAGTTTGCTTTTCTGTTTGGTCAATGCTTCAAGGATAGATTTTAATTGCTTAGTAAACTGTGTCATGTTTTCCTTGTCCTGCATGATGTGTTGGATGGATTTGTATTGCTGACTGATGATGTCGTATGATGAATTGCTGACATACATATCCATACCTTTTTGGATCTTGCGTTGTTGGTGTTTGGTTGGTTCTGAAACCATAGGATGTGTATCAGCACCACGAAATACTGCTATCGCAGGCGATCATCTGAAGAACATAATTCTGGATGTAGCTCTTTTTTGTGGTTTTTCTTCTGGAGTATTGCCTGGTAGTTGATACTGGAGAAAATATGGTCTAGCAAACTTTTGTTTGAGAGCCTTCAATTGAGGGTCGTGAGTAAAATTATCGATAGACTGCCCATCGAGAAGATACAAACGCATAGCGTCAGTGATTTTGTCTGGATCTAGTACAAAATGATCCGTAAAGAAGGTTTGTTTGACACGATCTTCAACTGCTCCCTTATTTCTAGATTTCCCTTTGTGGCCTGGTTTATTTTTTTCAGAATCGAGATATTGTTTGTTTAATTTAGCATATCTATCATCAGGTGACAATACCAATCAAAGACGGTCTGGATATGACATATATTCTCATAATCGGTTTGCTCTCAATGTAGTATCTACATGTGGCACTTTATCTACCTGTCACTCCTTGATACCATAGTCCTGTGATGAACCTTGTATCTCGAGAGATAGTTTTCTCAATTCTTGGTTGATAGTATAGAGTAATCTGTGCTTTTCAAATGTCTGTGCTGATGGATCCAAAATAGCTACCAATGCTTGTTTGGCAGTATCTATATGACCTTGTTGGAGAGATGTACGAGCATCGATAAGGAGTTCGTACTGTTCTCTAGCTTGCGTCAGCATAAACAAAAATTGCATATACACTAAATTTTATATGTAATATCTTACTAAAATGTCAACTATTTGCAATTGTTTATGTGAGAAGAGAAGTTTTGTGGATATGTGGTTCAAATGCTGGTATTCTGATGATCTGGATAGCTAATTTTTGGGTTTGGATATATTGTTCTAAGCCAGGGACGAGATGATGTTGGTCATAGCCCAGACATATAATATCTGGCTGTAACTCTATCAGTCGGTCATAATAATGGTCTGGTTTGCCCAAAAAAACTTGATCACACAATCCACTATCGATCAATGCTTGGACTCTCTGCTCTTGGGTATGGGATGGCTTTTTATTTTTCAGTTTCTCTACGGTCTCATCACGAGCCACGATCGTAATCAGAAAATCTCCATATTTACGAGATTCGCGTAAATAATACTCATGGCCTGGATGCAGTAAGTCAAATGTACCGAAGGTCATCACTTTGGTCATCCCTATGCAAGCAATTCCAAAATTTGAGGGTCTTTTCATTGGAAAAATGTATCTGATCATCCTCCCTTCAATCCGTGGGATTGGGCAAAGGATTTTGCTGTCTTGGCAGTATCTGCAACAATCGCAAATGATCCTGATGTATTATAGGCTAATAGATCTTCTTTCTTGTTTTTCAAAAGCGTCACCACTTGTTTGAGGTCATAACTTGGATCTATATTGTAGAGTGTAAATCATTCTTTAGTTCCTGATGCTGCGAGTTTGTCGATGTATCAGGCTATAGCTCATGCCTTGGCACCTTGGAGCTCCTCTTCCAATGTCGTGTAGTCTTTGAGCATCTTATCTATCTTGTCTTCTAATTGTTTCTCTGTAACGCCAAATTTTGTGGCAATCGCCTGCAATTTATTGTCCTTTTCTCGTATGTATTCGATAACTTTTGGTCATGTGTAGGCGGTGATTCTTTTGACTCCTGCAGCCACTGGTTCTTGGGATGTGATCTTGAATGCACCGATGTCTCTGGTGTTTGGGACATGGGTACCACCACAGAGTTCGACTGAATGCGCACCGTCGATCGATACTACTCTCACGACATCACCGTACTTATCAGCAAAAAATGCCTTGGCTCATTTTTTGATAGCATCATCAAAGGACATCTCAGCTGTAGCAACGTCGTGGGATGCGTATATTTGCTGGTTGATAGTAGATTCTATATCATGGATCTGCTCTGCTGTGAGCAAATTGTCTGCATGAAAATCAAATCTGAGATAATCTTCATCCACAAGCGAACCTGCTTGTTTGGTATCAGGGAAAAGAGCAGCCAATTGTCCGTGGAGCAAATGTGTGGCTGTATGCGCTCTCATCTTTGCATATCTTTGTGGGAGATGGACTTCGAGTTTCATAGCGATTAGTTTCCTGTGCTAAATGCATTGAGTATAGAACCTGGCGCTAGCGTTTCATCTGCAGCTCATGTCGTACTTCCTGTAGGGACAAGTTCTACTGCGCCTGTGTTTGTAGGGGTATTTGACCCACCAAAATATAATAAAGACACCAATCCTGTCGAGAGAAGGAAACACACGAGTACAAATATGATAGCAACTTTTTTGAAGGTAGATGCGCGATGCATGGATTTTTGTAGCAAATAAATCTTGTCATTTCGAGTGAAGCGAAGCGGAATCGAGAAATCTCTTAGCTCCGCAAGATCCCTCCACTACGGTCGGGATGACATACCAAATATAACAATACGTGGATCTATTAGTGATTTGCCCGATATTTGCAAAAGTTTATGCTAGGATTCAAAAAATTTGACATAAAAAAAATCACCCTCATGGGCAATCGCTTGTGTCGTAGGATCACTACCACATCTTAATCAGATGGTAGTGATTTGTTTGCTGTCATAACATTTGCTAGTGTAGCAGTAACAGATTGTACGAATTGTGTATGCAATTCATGAGCAGACATTTCACCAGTAGTATTGGATACAGCTACTCTAAACTGTCTGATCTGATCATCGTCTTTGATATGCCCATTGGTATAGATAGCTTTGAGGATATCGCCTTGTGCTACCTCAGTAACTCCTGCATACGTAATGTTCTCGATACCTGGTACCTTACCAACTACATCGTGTAACCATCAAAGGAATTGTGGTTCTGTTTTACCTGGACTGTGTGTGTTCATGCTATCATAATTGTATATAAAACCGCGTCATAAAAAAACGCAGGTCATTATTGTAGGTAACTCGAGGGTATTTTCAATAGATTTTGTATGCTGTGGTATACAAAGTTTGGGGGCTTGTATTGCAATATATGACTAAATACATAAACGCGTAATTGTTTAGCCGTTTGCATGTGTTATGAAAATCACCTCACGAAATGTGAATGGTATCAGAGCTATATTAAACAAGGGATTTTTGGAATGGGTCCAAAAAGACAATCCCGATATCCTCTGCTTACAAGAAACTAAAGCCTTTGAAACGCAAATTCCGCCTGAGCTTAAATATACGCTCAAAGATTATGGCTATGTACGACACAGTGGGCAAACGCCTGGCTATGCTGGGACTGCGATATTTTACAAAGATTTTCCTGATGTGACAGAAACGACTTCTGTCTTTGAGAATGTGCCAGAATTTTATGCAGATGGAAGAGTTACCCAACTCAAAATAGGCAAAACGACCATACTCAATATCTACTTCCCCAATGGCGGAACCAGAGCTGACGGGCAGGAAATGCTATCATATAAACTCAAATTCTATGATCACTTCATCAAATATGTCGATGGATTGGTAGCTGCAGGACAAAACGTGATCATGTGTGGAGATTTTAACATCTGTCATAGAGAGATCGACATTGCTAGACCAAAAGAAAATGCTGACAGTATAGGATTCTTACCGATCGAGAGAGACAAGGTATCTGAGTTTATCAGTCACGGGTATGTGGATGCATTTAGATACAAACACGGTGATCTCCCTGACAAATATACTCGACGATCATACAGAGCTGGTGCGAGACCTAGAAATGTGGGACGAAGAATAGATTACTTCTTTGTATCCGACAATATCAAAGACAAGATCAGTAAGATATATCACCAAGACAGTATAGAAGGCTCAGACCACTGTCCTGTGAGTTTGGAGATAGATTTGTAAGATAAGTCAAATATATAATTCATATTTTCCTTATATGGAGTATCGTTATAGTTGCTTTTTGTTTGGACCGGAGTATTGTGGCGGCTCACTTTTACATCATACCCTATAAAAAATGATAAGAAAAATGTTGGCAATGTTGTTTGCTCTTTTGTTTGGATTGTTTGCTACGACATTTACTTTTGCAAATGACAACGAGGACGATGATACAAATGTAGAATCTTCAAATGATGATGAAGACAATGAAGACGAAGACAGCGAAGATGATGAAGACAACGAAGATGATGAAGACAACGAAGATGATGAAGACAGCGAAGATGATGAAGATAGTGAAGATGATGAAGATGAAGACGAAGATAACGAGGATGAAGATGATGATGACGATAACGACAATGAGGACGATGATAGCGATGAAAATGACGATGATTCTAGTACTGGTCACAGATTGCGTGATGCCCGCAAGGAACTAAGAGACGAACTCAAAGATGCTAAACAAGAATTCAAAAAAGATATCAAAGAAACAAGAAAAGAATTTAAGAAAGCAAGAAAGGCTATCACTATGGATGCTTTGAAAGAGAAAATGAAATTATTGCCAGATACTGCATTAGAGGCTATATTGGGCAAGATTGCTACACTCAAAGCTACTATCACCAACGAAACAGTGCTTGGTTTGCTTTCTGATCTCGAAGCCTACATCAACACATTGCTTGCTGGAGATAGTATTATAGATACGCTCAATCAAATTATCGATGAGAGTACATCTGGATCATAACATACACCCATACATCTATACTGCAAGAGATCCCCTTTATGGGGATTTTTTGTTTACTTTCGGTCTGATTTGTCTATAGTTTGTGGATTATACACAAACAAAAAAACCAACCGTCATGCTAGAAATTATCCTCGTCTCCGCCACCATTTGTTTTATTCTCATGTTTCGTTCTGCTCGAAAGATATATAGAGAGAGCATGCATTACGATATAATGCGTTTGAGCTTCAATCAAATGCTATTATCAGGCTTGCTGCTTAGTATTACTATCGGGGTATTGATTATCTATTGGGTATACTTGGCACTCAACACCACGTATCCTGAAGATCGTGCCCCCATACGATACCGCAAACCACCCAAAACATTTGAGGTGTATGACAGTTCCGCGAAATCGCGGAACTGTTTTTTTTTTGCTTTTAGATGCATCTATGGGTATACTTATACCATATTTATACCTACTGACTTAGTATGGTGCGTCTCACTCCAGAACATAAGGAAGAATCTTCACACAACAAACTAAAAAGAGAAAGATTCTCTCTTGCATGTAGTATGATACAAGAAGAAGTTATACAACCTCTAATGGACATATTGTTAGATGATATAACTGTGCCAAATCCTATGATTACATGGGATGTTCATACGGCAAAAATAGAGCCAGTAGAAAGATTTACTGATGCTTTATTTGATCTTCTCAACGAAGAAAAAAATGTAGATCGCGCTCAGATAACCAATCTTATTAAGCAATCTATGAAACAAGAGGCGGAGATTATAGAGCAGAGTGAAGAAGAAGTAGATAAGATATTTTTTTACCAAGTACTGGGCCTTCTCAAGACTATCTTACAAAACGCAAAAGATCACAAAGAATTTATCGAACTAGATGATCTGTATATAAATACTCCTTATAGATTGGGCAAATTTGTAGCATGATTTCTTGTAAGTAAGCAAAAGCATCTACCCGCCGACTTCCCTACTTTCAAATTATTGGAACATATGGTCATTAGAGCAAGAGAATATACTTGACGTGGACTATAACTACTCCTTCAACAAGTGCGCCCAAGCTTTCCTCAGCTTGGTAATTTTGGGATCGATGACTATCTGACAGTATGGTTTGGACTGATTTTGGGCGTAGAAATTTTGGTGATAGTCATCGGCTATTCGAAATTTTTCAAAAGGTCTGACTTGAGTGATGATCGGATGTGGGGCTCGGATTTTCTTGGATTCCAATTCGTCGATCAGAGATTGAGCAATTTGTTTTTGTTCCTCATTGTGATAAAAAATTGCAGACATATAAGTCTCACCAATATCATTGCCTTGGCCATCTGTCTGCGTGGGATTGTGGATACTGAAAAATATCTCTAGAATCTGTCTATAGCTTACAATCGCAGGATCGTAGGTGATCTGAACAACTTCGATATATCATGTCGTACCAACACTCACCTGCTCATAGGTAGGAAATGGGCGCTTGCCACCGCTAAAGCCGGATTTGATATCCAAGACTCCTCTGATCTGCTGAAATGCGGCTTCGACACATCGAAAACATCCTCCACCAAGCGTAGCTTGTTCCGTTGTGGGTTCTACAATCTCTCCTGGTTCAAAAATCATGGATAGAGAATTCACACAATGGCGTGTATTTTTGTCTGTCATGCCCTCACCGACAAATACGTGTCCCAGATGCGCTCCACAATTTGCACAGGTAATCTCTGTGCGGCTACCATCTGCATCAGTGGTTCGCTTGACTGTCCCTGGGATAGCATCATCGAAACTGGGCCAACCACAGCCACTATCAAATTTATCAGTAGAACGATACAATGGACTATGACAGCGCTTACAGGAGAAAGTACCGATACGTTTTTCGTTCAATAATTCTCCAGTACCAGGAGCTTCAGTCCCTTTGTCAATAATAATATGTGCTTCTTCTGGTGTGAGCGGACTGTACTGTGGCATTTCGCTTGCGCTAGTAAATTAAATAGCTATGATGCGGTTTCTTTATAGCACTATATATAATCCATGCACTTCTTCAAATCAGATGTCGTTAAAAAAATTTGGAAAAATATAGGTATAGAGATAGTCATACTGTTTGGACTTATATTCGTATGAGCATATCTATTTACCTTGGCTGAATGATGGGATTATTTCACATCGTTATATCTGACAGTCATTACAATCGGTAGCGTAGGATATGGGGATGTAACTCCCGTCACACATATGGGAAGAATACTATCTATGATATATGCTTTGATCGGTGTGCCGATGTATGTATTTGCATCATCTATCATCATCATAGGTGGACTTATGGGGCTCAAGGAAAATTCCAACAAAAGAAAACATTCTCTCGAAGTACGTAGTGGTGTCAAATGACTTATACAATACGATGGTAAATACCTGTTTCTCAAACAAGAAATACTGGGGAAACTATATCGAGACCTTCCTGGTGGCATCATCCATTATGGTGAGGTGCCTATATACTCTCTCAGACGCGAAATCTTTGAAGAAACTGGATTGGATGTAGATATCACTGGAAATGCAGGGTTGTGGCATTTTTTCACCAAGGATACTCGTATGCAAATTGTATCACATATATACACCTGTAATTTGCCAAAAAAAACAGACAGTCAAACTTGATAATACTACCGATCCTGGTATTGTAGGCTATGTATGGTCTAGTATCGATGATATCCTCGTTAACAAAGAATGTCGTATGGATGAGACTTTGAGAGATCTGTTGACAGATATAGCAGCAAGATAGGTTTATTTGGATTATTCCTACTAACATGACGACATATGGATTGGCACTGGGTGGAGGTGGCGCAAGATGATACGCACATATCGGCGTCCTTCAGCACATCCATGAAAAAAATATATCTATCTCTGAAGTATCTGGTACAAGTATGGGTGCTTTGGTAGCAGCAATGTATGCTACTGGTATCCCAACACAAACGATGCAGTATATTTTTTCACAACTGAGTTATGGACAATTGTTTGATGGGAGTATTAGTAATGGCCTCTTTGGTGGCGAAAAGGTTTTTCAATGGCTCCATAGTGTTTTCGGTGATGCGACTATCGAATCTTGCTCTATTCCCTTGCGTATCATAGCTGCTGATCT
>CAZEYI010000022.1:5329-10622 GCA_964516785.1 uncultured Candidatus Peribacteria bacterium | reverse complement strand
ACATATGCGACGATATTGCCAGAAGTACAAGCAATTTCTCAGAAAAGATTTGTTGAGTTGTATAAGAAGTGAGCGATAGTCAAAAAAGATTTCCCAGCGTTGCGATGTACCAAAAATCAAACAACTATAGCCCAAGCAGAAACAGAAGAACAAGAATTTAATGAGTTTTTCAATGATATAAAATTTACACTTAGTGATGGTAGTGATTGTATCATTGCTACTACAAGACCTGAGATGTTGCCAGCGTGTGTGGCAGTCTTTGTGCATCCTGATGATGAGAGATATACTCGTTATATAGGACAAAAGGCTACGACGCCGTTTGGTAAAGAAGTACCTGTCTTGGCAGATGACAAGGTAAAAATGGATAAGGGAACAGGAGCAGTAATGTGTTGTAGTTATGGTGATCCGACAGATCTATACTGGATCAAAAAATATAATCTGCCAGAACATATCGTCATCAATCGTTATGGTAAGATGCAAAATACTGGATTGGAAGGTATCGATGGACTTAAGATTACGGAAGCTAGAGAAGCGATTATCCCTATGATCGAAGCAAAAGGCGCTTTAGTGAAGAGAATTGCGATCATACAATCCAAGACTATCTCTGAAAGAGGTAAAGTGGCAGTGGAGATCATCCCTGTGCCACAGTGGTTTGTAAATATCTTGGATAAAAAAGAAGAACTCAAGGTCTTGAATGACAAAATGACATGGTATCCTGATCATATGCAAAAGAGATCGACAGATTGGATAGATAAGCTTGAACGAGATTGGAATATCTCTCGTAATAGAAAATTTGGAATACCTATCCCGGTGTGGTATAGTAAGAAGACTGGAGAAATTATCCTACCAGACGCTGATCAATTTCCACTCGATCCACTCAGCATGATGCCAAAGACTCTGCCAGAAGGACATACGGCAGAAGACATTATCGGTGATGATATGGTATTGGATACGTGGTTTACGTCTGGACTTAGTCCACAAATTAACCAAGAATTTTTGCGTATGGCATGAAGTTCTATCAACTTGATGCCATTTAATCTCAGACCTCAGGCACACGATATTATCCGTACATGGTTACTCTACACGACATTGCAAAGTCATTTGCATGATGGTAGTGCACCGTTTCATGATGTGATGATATCTGGTCATGTATTAGCATGAAAAGGAGAGAAGATTTCAAAATCTGCATGAAATGCGAAGTTTGAGCCACAGAGTTTGTTGGATAATTTCGGATCTGATGCGACGAGATATTGGACACTTGGTGGACAGCTTGGTAAAGATATGGTTTTTGAAGAAACAGAGCTTAAGAACGGTCAAAAATTGGTGACAAAATTGTGGAATGCCTTCCAATTTGTGCAGATGCAGTTGACTGGATTTGATCCGAAGGTGTCGTTTAATATAGCATCATTGCAGTCGACTGATACATGGATACTCGGTCGCTTGGCTGAGACTGTTGCTACTATGCAGAAGCATTTGGATGCGCATGAGATATGATTGGCAAAGATCCACTTTGAAGAATTTTTCTGGAGAGATTTCTGTGATATGTACTTGGAGATGGTGAAGGTAAGAGTGTATCAACCAGAAAGATTTGTCGATGGAGAAAAGAAGAAATTAGCAGGGCAGTGGACATTATATAAAGTGATGTATACGATTATTCGTCTCTTGGCACCTTATATTCCACATGTGACAGAGGAAATATACCAGGTGTACTTTAGACAGTTTGAGTGATTGGTGAGTGTGCATAAAGGGGCATTTGTTGATGCTATAGATTCTTCACTCCGTTCAGAATGACAGAATTTTGATGTTGTGCTCCAGGTGGTTGGTGATGTCAGAAAGTATAAGACTGAACATCAGATATCGCTCTGAGCAGAGATAGAGAAATTAACTATCAGTGCACCTAGCGAACAACTAGAGATTATCAAAGCTGCGGAGGATGATATCATCTGAGTGACAAAGACGAAGGCTATAGAATATAAGGAAGGAGAATTTGGCATACAGATAGGATAATAAAAAAGCACCTCGATTGAGGTGCTTTTTTATTATTGAATTATTTTTTTAATTTATATGTTATTCCTAAGGTTATACATTCGATTATCTTGTTGTTTATAGTTTGATTTACTTGATATTGCTGTATTGTTGTTTTACATGATTCATATTTATCTCCTAGCGTTTTGATCGTGCTCTGTGCGTTTCTTATGCTTTCTATATAATCATTAAAGGTATAATATTGTTTTATGTCCGATCATGCTATCGTATCGTATTTATTTTTTGTATACTTATATAATTCTGATTTTTCATTATTAGTATCTAATAGGTATACTGCTTTTAATCGATCAATCTCTGCATATAACTCATTTCATGTCATATTTTGCACTATTTTTGATATTCATCACAATAAGCATAATCTTGCAAATCAGTTAAGTACCATGCTATCTGTACTATCTATTCATAAAACGATGTTTTGATATGTATTACATTCTCGAGAATTGTTATTATCAAAATTACTTATTGATTCATATATACCTTTGGTATCTATCGGTCTTCGTAGTCGGATTAATCATAATATTATTAATAGTGTAGCTATTATAAATATTTTTTTCATTTTTTATAATGTAATGGAAATAAATTTATATGCTAATAAGATTCTTCATCTCTGTCTGTATCTTCGAATTCCTGATATGGTTCTTCTTCTCTTTTTAGGTGTAATCATTTTATAAAGTCTCTAATTGTGTATACAATTATTCATAGTATTATAAATAGCATTATTTTACCTTGTACTGGCAAATCTTTCATTGCTACAAGAGGTATTATTATGAATAGTGCAAAAATAATACAGTATTTTAATATATTTTTTATGAATTTGTATATTTTGGGATATCTATATTGAATTTTTTCCTTTATTTGTATTATTATATATATTCATCATATTATTAATACTACTATTAATATACTGATTCACATTGAATAAGAACCTGATCATTGATCAAACATTTCTTGTTGTTCTTGATGAGCTCGTTGTATTTCTGATAGTCCCATATTTTCTATTAGATTAAATTATTTATTTACACTTTTCACATTTCCCCGTCAATTCATAGACCTGATTTTCTGTGGTGAAGTTGGGTGGGAGTTGGTGATGATGGTTGTGTTCGTGGAGTTCGGTGACCTTATGACAGTCTGTACATACCGCGTAGTGATGGCAGTGATGGTCGGTATGATTTGTACATGGGATATAGCCATCGACTGATCGTATTTTGTGAATGAGTCAAAGTTTTTCTAAAAGTTCAAGGTTTCTATAGATAGTGACGACGTCGAGTTTACCTTTGGTTTGGTCTGATATCTCGTAGGGATTGAGTGGTTTTTTGGTGGATGCGAGAATATCTATCACCGCTTTGCGTTGGATGGTGAGTTTGTATTGATGGTCGATAAGGGTTTTTTGTGCGAGGTCAGTGAAGGACATAGACGAGATTATAATATAATTTGTTCTTTTACCTTTGTCTTAATGTACTCAAAAGGCATATGTTTGCAAATCTTAGAATTTAGATGATTTGTCTTTTTACTTTTTGCCATTGCTGCAAAAAGTAACAAAAAGATCTAGTCAGACCAAGCCCGCGAGTTGGTCTGACGGACTTGCTTAGTCAAGGAGATCTTTCCAGCTTTTCTCTAGTTGGTTTGCTATTTTATGATGAAAAATTATAGCTTGTGCATGAAAACATATATAGATGAGGCGGGGAGAGGGCCTTTGGCTGGCCCGGTTTATGTTGGTTTGATATTAGAGGATTGAGTTCTTAAAAATTCTGTATTTAAAAAATTTGGCGATTCGAAACAGATTACTCCGAAGAAGAGAGAGGAACTTTTTGATGGTTTGGAAAGTAGTGCTATTGTCTGGTCGTATGGATCATCTTCGGCTACATATATTGATCGTTGTGGAATTGTGAAAGCTTTGCAACAGGCTATTTGTAAGGGTTTGTGGAAGTTGTCGTGACAGAAGTGAGCTATGAAAGTATCTATTTTGCGTGATTGGATCAGTAAAAATAAAGTGACGTTGATATTAGATGGGAATCATGATTTTGGTTTGTCGAAATTGCTTGGTGTAGAAGTGCAGACGATTATAAAATGAGATAGTACAGTGAAACAAATAGGAGCTGCATCTATTGTAGCGAAAGTATTGAGAGATAGAGAGATGATTCGTTTGGACAAAAAATATCCCATGTATGGTTTTGCTAAACACATGGGATATGGGACGCAGGCGCATCGTGATGCTATACAGAAATATGGACCTAGTAAGATCCATAGAAAGAGTTTTTGTAGAAAATTTGTTTCATCCTGAACGTAGTGAAGGATATACTATAATTCTATACTCTTTGCTATGCTCAGAGTGACATGGGGTTACTTGTCTTTCTGGTTCAAGAAAGTGAGGATGTCCATATCTTCGGGTTCTCGTTTTTGATCGAAATTATCAAGTGTATCTGCTTGATGGAATGGGAGGATAAATCTCTTGCATGATCTGTTGTAGACGGTGTTGAATACTTCTATGAAATGTCCGTTTTTGGTCATGGGTGATATGAGAATGATGTCTCATCAACTCGCATTGATATCTTGGATTCGCTTACATAGTAATTCACAATAAAATTGAAGTGTCTCTATGATGAGTTGTTTGGCTAGATTGTTTTTTTCAATAGTTTCATATGATTTATATCGATATTCACTTATCCCTCTATCGTTATACATGGTCTTGACCATAGCCATACCCATATTGATGGTCTGGACATTATGGTAGAAGCCGTTTTGGACATAGACCGCTTTGCAGCTATTTTCGTGGATGTAGAGAAGTAGGAAGTTATCCTTCTTGAGTGTGTTTCTCACAAATAATGTAGTTGGTAGTGACTGGGGTTGTATGTGTATATTGTTATGTTCGAGTATGTTGCCGAAGACTGCGTTGCATATATGGAGTGTCTGTCTTCTGAGATAGATGACATAGAGTCTGAAAAATATATGTCCTTGTTCGCCTATGATATGCGGACTTTCTTGTTCGTTGACATAAAAAGTATCGATAAATGTATGGATCTTTTCGCCACTTGAGTCGTAATTTTTGTTTATAAAATTTATTTTTTCTGCTATGCAATTATTTAGGTCATGTATAGAAAATGGTTTATTTGTATCTTGATGGACATCAAATCTGTAAAATGAAAATCTGGATTCGTCGAGTAGGAGAAAAATATCTTCTTCTTTTTTTTCTCGAAATCATTTCAGGGTTTCATGTATATTTTGGTGGATAGTGGCTATCTGTACTTTG
>CAZEYI010000022.1:0-5319 GCA_964516785.1 uncultured Candidatus Peribacteria bacterium | reverse complement strand
GGGGTAACTTTTAGATGACGGAAACTCGGATGTGATGATGAGGGAAATTCATATACAATGTGATACATCCAAACAATGCGATATAAATTATTTTTTAAGGAGTTTTATTGTTTCTTTGAGGGTGAGTTCTTCTGGTTTCACGGTTTTGGGGATCTTATAATTCTTTTTGTCGTATTTGATATATGGACCATATCTTCCTTTGAGTACTTGGAGTGGTTTGCCTTCATGTTCTCGTTCGTGAATGTTGGCATTTGCTACAAGTTCTTTTCTTGCTTCAATAAGGGCTGCAGCTCTTTTTTTGTCGATCGTGAATATATCATCACCAGCTTCTTTATCTAATGAAGCATACATAGTGCCTCGTTTGATATATGGACCAAATTTCCCTAATCCAGCGACAAGATCTTCTCCTTTGTGTTCACCAAGATTTCTGGGCAATCTAAAGTATTCGAGTGCTTCTTCTAATGTGATGGTATCAATTGATTTGCCTTTGATAGATGCGTATTTTGGTTTTTCTTCATCATCTGGTTTGCCCAATTGTGCCATAGGACCATATCTTCCTATTCTGACAATAACGGCTTTACCAGTTTTGGGATCGGTACCCAATATCTTTTCACCACTTTCTCTAGCTGTAGTGGCTGTCTGTTCGACTGTCTTGTGGAATGGATCGTAGAATGCTTTGATCATTTTGGTCCATCATAGTTTTCCCGTTGCTATTTCATCAAAATCTTCTTCGACATTCGCGGTAAATTTATGATCCAATATTTTTGGGAAATTTTTTATCAAGAAATCAGTTACTACAATACCTATATCAGTAGGGAATAATTTATTTTTGTCAGCTCCATACATAAGTTTCTTTTTTTCTTCTGTGATTTTGCTGTTCTTGAGTGTAAGTATAGTGTATTCTTTTTCGACACCTTCGATGTCTTTTTTTTCTACATATCATCTTTGTTGGATTGTCGAAATGGTTGGTGCGTATGTAGATGGACGACCGATTCATTCTTCTTCTAATTTTTTTACTAAGCTTGCTTCTGTATATCTAGCAGGATGACGAGAATATTTTTCTGTTCCTATTATTTGCTTCATCGTTAGACTATCTCATTGGTCTATCTTTGGCAAGGTAGCTACTGCCTCTTCATCTCCTTCTTCATCACTAGATTCGCTGTATACCTTGATAAATCCATCAAATTTTATTACTTCAGCTTGAGCAACCATGTCTATCTTGCTTTCAGATACATCGATAGTAAGTGTTGTTTTTTCGACACTTGCGTCTGTCATCTGACAAGCAATAGTTCTTTTCCAGATTAATTCGTACAACTTTTTCTGTGCAGCATCTGCACCGGCTGATGGTTTCATCATATCGGTGGGTCTAATACATTCGTGTGCTTCTTGCGCATTTGCTGATTTGCCTTTGAATTTTCTGCTTTGATGATATTCTTTGCCGTACATCTTAGTAATAGCTTCTTGTGCTGCTTTGAGCGCGGTATCAGATATATTTACGTAGTCTGTTCTAATATAGGTGATGAGTCAAGCTTCATATAACTTTTGTGCTACAGACATAGTTCTGGCAACAGGAAAGCCAAGTTTTCTACTTGCTTCTTGTTGGATTGTTGATGTGGTAAATGGAGCCGATGGAGATCTTTTGCCTGGCTTTGTTTCAACTTTTTTTACGGTAAATTCTGATTTGGATGCCTCTTCTAAGAAGGTTTTTGCTTCATCTATTTTGTTGATTTTTTTGTTTACCTCTGCAGTGAATGCTATCTTTTTATATTCAAAAGTACCGACTATTTTGTAGCTTCCAGCACTTGCAAATTTTTGTATTTCTCTCTCTTTGTCTACAATCAATCTTACTGCTACTGACTGCACTCTTCCAGCAGACAGTCATCATTTAACCTTTTGTCGCAAGACAGGCGATAACTCAAATCATACAAGACGATCTAGTACGCGTCTAGCTTGTTGTGCATCGACTAAGTCCATATCAAGGAATCTAGGTTCTTTGATAGCTTTTTCTATAGCTGGTTTGGTGATTTCATGGAAAACTATTCTAGGGGTTTTTTTGACATCAAGTCCGAGTGTATTTGCAACGTGCCAAGCTATGGCCTCTCCTTCACGGTCTTCATCAGTTGCAAGCCAAACTTTATCTACTTTCTTGACTCGAGATTTGAGTTCGCTGATGACTTTCTTTTTGTCTTCGCTGACTTCGTAGGTAGGAGTGAAATTGTTTTTGATATCGATACCCATTTTCTTTTTTGGGAGATCTGATATATGTCCATATGAAGCTTTGACTTCAAAATCGTCTCCCAGATATTTTTTGATCGTTGCTGATTTGGCTGGGGACTCTACGATAACGAGATTTTTTGGTGATGATGCCATAGTCATGAACGTGAGTAAATTTCTGAACGCTTGTATGTATCTGTATATGTATTGCAAGTAACTATGCGAATTCTTTGAATATTTGGTATATGATGAGCAAGAACAAGAATACTACGACTCATACTAAGAAGATCGTAAATACCAAATTTTTTGCTTTGGATATTTTTTCTTCGTCACCAGCACTGGTGAGGAGCAAAAATCATGTATATATTACCGATCCCATAATAGCTCATCATAATATCCATCAGAGTACCTTTGCGATCTGTATAATAAATTGACTTGCTGATTCTGTAAAGCTTGGAGTTGAGGCTATGTAGAATATATAATCAATTATTTTGATCAGTACTAATGCTATCACAACATTGAGGATTCATGATTTGGCTGTTTCGATTTTTTCTTCTTCTTCGAGTGCGGCCATAAATCTAAATCAATACACGACTATCATAATAATTGCAGCAAAAAATGCCGCTGTTTTAAATATCGCTAGTGCTTGAAATAAGACATTGTTTTGTAAATTTTGTGAGAACTCTGCGGTCCCACTCATATCTCCGATATTGACAGCAGAGAGTATCCAGGTACTTCCAAAGAATAATATGGCTCCGTATAATATATATAGTATACTGCTTTTGGCTGTAGATAATTTCTCTTCATCCCCGGCGTTTAACACAAAAGTAATCCCATTTCGTAGGAGGAATATAAATAATATTGCTCCTCATAAAATCCTGATCACATCTCGGAGGAGTCCGCCTTTGGAACTTGCACAACCTGGGAATGCTATAGGGTTTGGATAAAATAATCTTCTTATATTGTCCATGAGAGATGCGTTGGTATCGATACATATATTGAATACGGTTTCTACTCTTCCAAATTCGTCTGGGGTAGTATCGGTCAAATAATTTGCAAAATTATTTTCAAAGGTTGGTGCTGGACCCGCATAAGCGATACTGAAGCCAGCTATACACATACTTATGATAAAGAGTATTTGTTTCATATGTTGTCTATGTGTACTAAAATCCTGTATCTCCGCCTGATGTACCAACTACTGATGTTATGAGCGATAAGACCAATCTAATGATTGCCAAGAATCCACCTAATATGAGTACACCTATAACGATACCCATGATACGACTTTTGATTTGTGAGAACTCTGTCTCGCTGATGGATTTGGTTACCATCAATAATCCTGTAATAATGATACCTATAACAGCCAAGGCCATACCTATGAAAACTACCCATTGGATGTATTTGGCTATGTTGTATCTGATAGAATCTAGTGTGTTTGCTATCTTGTATTCTGCATTGAATTGTCATCCTCATTCGTTGACAGCCTCTAGTGGAGTGTCTTGTATATTGTACTCATCGTTCGCATCATCGACAATTCTATCCAATACTTGCATTGGCGTGTCTCCATAATCTCATCGCCCATGGGCATTTGTCCAAGAGACGCTATATATTAGTAGACACATAGCTCACAATAATAGTTTTTTCATCTTTTGATTGGTGTAAAGTATCGGCACTATACTGTTTTATGACCTGAAGTAAAGTTGTGTCGATAGTATGATGTCCATATCTTGATCATGGGCTTGGGTTGGTATCTTTTCTATGATTTGTTGCTGGAAACAGCTTCCTACTGTCACCATGCTCTGATATTGTGCTAGCAGTTTGTCATATCGTCACAATCATCTTCATAATCTTTTTCAGTCTACTGTAAATGCCAATCCTGGTACAAGTATAACATCGGGTTTGTCTATGTTTTTTTTTGGATTTATGGGCTCTAGTATCCCGTATTTATTTTTTTGATACTGCGTATCTTTTGTGATTTCTGTAAAGAAAAATTTTTCTCCTTGTTGTATGGGGATGAAACATTTTTTATTGGAGGATAGGATGGATTCTATAATTTTTTTAGTGTCTACTTCATCAGAAAGTGATATGTAGACTACTCGATTAGTGTATTTGGGGAGTAGTTCTTTGTGTCGTATATTAAAAATTATGTTGTTTGCTTTGGCTTTATCGCTAGCTGAGATTTGCCTTAGAGTATTTTGCATATGCTGTCTCAGTCATGCTTTGTCCATAGCTCTTTATTTAACTAAACGACCGTTGTCAAGATTGATAATATCATCTGCAAATTGGAGAAGATTTTTATCATGTTCGATCATGAGTATAGTATCTCCATTGTCCAAAAATTCTTTGATCACACGGAGGAGTTTTTCGATGTCGACATCATGCAGACCCACTGTTGGCTCATCTAGGAAGTATATAGTATGTCCTTTGTATTGTTTGAGGAGATGTTTGACAAGTTTTAATCTCTGGCTTTCTCCACCAGATAATGTATGTGCTGGTTGACCCATTCTCAAATACCCTAGACCAATATCGCACAATAGTTTGAGCTCGTCATATATTTGTGGGATGTCTTCAAACAATGGCATGGCATCATTGATATACATGTTGAGTATCTCATGGATACCTTTGCCATGTCGCTTGATGTCCATGATCTCTTTCTTGTATCTATGTCACTGACAGAGTTCACAAGGAACATAGGTGTCTGGCAAGAATTGGAGTTCTACTTTTTTGTATCCGTATCAGTTACATGCAGGACAGGTTCCTTTTGCAGAATTGAATGAAAAGTGTGATGAGTTGAGTCCCAAATATTTTGCTTCTGTTGTTCCTGCATATAGGCTTCTGATTTTATCAAATGTTCCGATAAATGTTACTGGACAACTTCTGGGTGTTTTACCAATACTTGACTGATCGACGTATACCATATTCTTGATCTCTTCGTGACCTGATATAGTTTCTACGCCAATTTCTTTATAGAATTCCTGGAGTGCTATATTTTCGTAGTGTTCGTAATCTTTTTTGTTCATAACAGGGGCAGCAACGATTTCTTGTCGTGACCAGCCTTTCTTGAGTAATTGCAATCTGATGTAGCTCTGGACAAACTTTTGTTTG
>CAZEYI010000021.1:0-10639 GCA_964516785.1 uncultured Candidatus Peribacteria bacterium | reverse complement strand
GTATTTGCATTTCACCTGTTTGCTCAATTGGAAAGCATCCCAAGCGATGTATTTATCAAGCAATATAAGATACAAAAGAAAATATTCTTAGATACGCTCAAGGTCGTTGTCATGAAGCCATTGTTGGATGCACAGGAGGAAGAATAGGAAAATATTTGTTGTATAAAAAACCGCACCAATTGGTGCGGTTTTTTATTTATGTATGTGGTCGACAATTTTTACTGTGTGTATATAATACCTTTTTTTGATCTTCTGTCTTAGCTTCAATAGTAAGTCTATTGATTCACTGGAATTCGCAAGGTTCTGATTTCTTCTCTACCTTATCAAATACATCTCCCACCTTTACTCAATCTTTGTTAACTGTTGCCCATACTTCATAATCACGAAGATTTTTATAGATAAGCTTATACTTTCCATCCTTTGTAGTAATAATGCAGTATCAACTATACTCGATAGCTTGTGCAGATGATCATGCTTCCCGATGCTTCGTATGAAACCACTCACTTTCCTCTCCTGGGATATACCAATATTCCTTATTTTCCATAGTTCGAATACGAAATCATTTGAGCTTTTGTTGTTGATAGCTGGCTTGAATTTGTCACATCTTATTTTTATCCAATGGATTTTGGGCATACATAATATTTCCATCTATGGATTTTATTAATAATTTTTTCCCACTATTTCATTTGACGACAATAGCATAGTCTTTATGTATCACAATATCATCAAATAGTTCAGATCATTCAGGATCTTTCCAATACGTATTTGTATCAAGACAAAATATATGATTTTGTCCTCACTGAGTATTTTGGATAACTATATTACCTAGCAAACTATCTGGTCTAATTTGATTTATATCATATACTATTTCAGCACTTGGAACGAGAGCCATCTCGCTATCAAATACGAAATGTCCAAATGAATTGGTATACTCGTAATTTCTATGCTTGGAGATAGGTGTTTTTTGTTTTTCGCTATCATACAAACAAGTTCCATCGCTAGCTAATATAATATGTTTATTGCCATCTTTGATGATAATATCCCCTGCTTTATTTTTGTGTATTTGATCAAAGGCTGACTGTCAATTGTACGTAAAAGGATATATTTCATCTTCTATCTTGTCGACAAGAGATTGTTTTGCATCTGGATGGCGAATTATTTTGTAGGTAAAAAACATATCTGCATTTTTTTCACTAGGATATGAGTGTTTATTTGCTACTGTTTCTGCATCTCGCTGTGCGATATCTTGTCACTGTATATCCTTATAGAATTTCTTGGTATGGACATTTATAAATCCTGATCCGCTTCATTTGGATGATGGTCATTCTTCTATGGCAATAGCATCGTCTGACACTATCTGCACATCAGAGAATCTCGTGTTTCAATGAGTATCGGCTCGTGGTTTTTTAGATCAGGATAGAAACAAAGAGTATCACATCGCGTCTAGAGTATTTCATTTGTAGTTGACTACAGTGTGATTAGCCTTTTTGATTATTTTTACATCATGCAATCACTGTGGAACTTGTCAGTCAGGAAAATAGTCTCCATATTGGAGAAGTAACTCAATCATCTTTTGGTAAGATTCTCATACTTTTGGCAATCACCTTCCATCTACGTTATTTTTACGCGTGTTTGGCAATATATTTGGTTTGTTTACCAATGTGGGCTGATCTGTTGACGAATATACAGAAAGAGTCATGTTACCTATGAAGCTAAAAACTACCTTATATTTTAACAATATGTCAATCGTATACAATGCAATTTATCTATTTTAGCAATATTCGCAGCTATGTAAAAAGCAGCTCTATGGAGCTGCTTTTCTGTATTATTTCCCGCCTTTGATGGTTTTCATAAGTTTTTTACGAACGTATCCAGCGATAGGTACTTGTACTACTTCCGAACCTCCTGATGGAGTTCTAATAAATCTATAACCATCTGGATCGACACGGAGTCTGGTTTCTCGGCAGACCTTTCTCCCTCTGAAAAATCGGGTGTAGTCGTGACCTTTGGGATTGGTAACAACGGCCAATACTCCCAATTCTTTACCCTCTTCGATCGTGAGTTTTCTCTTAGGATATTCAAATCTCTTGCCTCATTTGAGTCTGGCTGCTTGTTTCTGAGACTTCGCTTTGTTTGCTGCGATACCGCGCTTATTGGTTCTTGCCATGGATACGAATCGTTTGTAAATGATGATGACACGATACTCTTTTGACATAATTTTTCAAATACAAAGAGGATATATTGTATTTGATGGCAATAATGATATAATTTCTGCTAGTTTATTTTGTTTGTAGCTATAGATATGTGACTAGATGCATTGCAACAGAAGGTATTTGATACTATGGAAGAAATAACTTCAGATGAGAATAGATATCTTTCTGTGATGGATATTGGCAAAGCACTCGAAGAAAGAGGTACTTCCCTAGCTCAACCAGAACTTTTTGTACTACTGAGCGGACTAAGAACAAAGAATAAAATAGAATTCACATGACCAGAAGAAGGATTGCTCTATACTTTGGGTGGCAATAAAGAAGTCGCGCATTAATTATCTCTAAACTATCTATGACAATAGTACTCGATGGCAGACCCTATGCGGCTGTTTTGAAACAAGAATTAGCGCAGCAATCTGCGAAGGTTTTTGGTAATAGAAAGGTCTATATGGCCATCATTTTTTTGTGAAACAACGAATCATCTGCTGCCTATGTGGGATTTAAGAAAAAATTTGGTGACGATATTGGTATACCGGTAGAAATTTTTGGACAAGACGAAGAAACACATTTCGAACATTTGCGCGAACGAAAAAAATCTACTATAGATGCAGTCACGCATCCTCAATGACAAGATAAAATCGTAGAACTTATCAAATTTCTCAATACTGATGACACATGTGTAGGCATGATTGTACAGCTTCCTTTGCCTGATCCTCTCTGGGCAAATACTGCTAAAATGACACAACATATCGCGCCTGCTAAGGATGTAGACGCTATGGGAGGGATGATCTATGGATTGGATAGTTTTGGATGTGTGGATTTCCTCTGAGCAACACCACAGGCTGCTATGACTTTGCTCGAACAGTATGATCTAGCAAACGTTAAAGGAAAGCTCGTCAGTATTGTATGACAAAGTAATCTTACGGGCAAGCCACTAGCAACGCATCTCATGAAAAAAGGGGCTACTGTCTTGAGTTTCAATAGTAAGTCGTCCAAAGAAGATATGTATAGACTTTGCAAGCAGTCAGAATATATTTTTGCTTGTACGGGTGTCATACACTTGATAGATGCAAACTATATCAATGATCAAAATAATCAAATAATTGTCGACATATGATATGGCTACAAAGATGGCAAACCGGCCGGTGATGTACAACTTGACCTTATCAAAGACAAGGTGCGTGCATATACTCCAATTCCTGGTGGTGTCTGACCTCTGACTGTAGCAAGCTTGTTTGCTAATGTACTCAAATTACAAGAAATATTCCACAAATAACAATTTTGTCAACTATTCTATACCGAAACACCTATTTTTGAGGCCCTCTGGGGCCTTTTTTGATGCCTGGTTCGCTACTAGAAACCCCAATCGGTATACTTAGTATAGTTTACTTTGCCTCGTGAAGCTGTTATGCAAAAATTATTGTCTCTATGTGTATTGGTTGTCTGGGTGTCATACATCATATTTGATGCGTATTCATTTTCGCTTATGCAAACGCCCGTAGCGCATGCAGCGCCTACAGATATCGTAGCTACTACTCCAAGTACTGTGCCTACAGCATCAACTGTATCTGATGGAGCAGAAATGCATAAAACACAATTGGCTCCCTCTCCTGCAAATACATTTCTCTTGGAAGATGCACGTATTTTGAGCGAAGCATATGATAAAACCAAAGATCCTGTGATAGGCAAAAACTTAGTTTTAAAATTAGTAGATCTGTATCAATTTGATCGTGCTTTGGAATACACCGAATCTATGCAAGCTAGTAATATCGATACAATAGCACCGGAGACATACCTCTATATTCTTATCAATAGTTCTCGTATATCGCCTACACAATCACAAAGTATGTCGATCGTCGAAAATGCTGTTGCACAATATGTTTCTGAAGGCAAACTCGATACAAATCAACAACTCTTTTATGGAGCATTGATTAAATTATGGAACAACGACTTTTATGGAGCGAAAATATTGTTTGATAAAATTAGTGGTGATACCTATGCTCCTATTGTCGGCAATATGCATGATGTCTATGCTAAGGCAACTACTATGCAGGATATGCCACTGTACTACTGAACAGCCTTATTTGCTCTACAGTTACTGAAGAATGGATATTTTTCTATAGCAAGTAAGCTGGCTTTGGAAGTACTAAACAAAGATCCTAGCTATACACTACCGTATCAAATCCTCGCATACAAACATTTCTTGACTCAATCATGGGAACCTGCTTTGCAATACTTATTACAATTGAGAGAGTTAGATCCTGAACATGAGGCTACCTATGTATTTATGATTGGAGTCAGTTCGTATTGGCTAGAAAAATATGAACAAGCCGCACTATATCTCAAACAAGTAGAAGATCCCGCATATGCGCTTGATGCGCAGAGATATCTGGTACTTAGTTATCTGGCTATGGACAATACAACAGATACTATCAGTGTCCGACAGACTATGTTGGGCAATCCAGGTATAAGTAAAGAAGATTTTTATAACTATTTTGTTGAGGTCTTTTACAAACCCTATATCGATAAAAAACTTTATACACTCTACAATGCTAATACCAATCTAGGATTCCTGTTCATCAAAACATGTTTTGATACTGTTGGACAGGAAGATAGTGATGTTTGTAATTATGGCAATGCTTGACTTCATTTAGCTAAATGAGAATTTACACAGGCAAAGACTATTTTATCAGATCTCGGTGTTCGCTATCAGGAATCATATATGTATCAAGCATTATGAAATATAGCACTTGCAGAGTGAGATCAAACGACTGCAACTGATTATTTTAGTCGTGCAATAAGTGTTGCAGGTGATTTGGGTAGTGAGGATAAAATAGAACAACAGATACTAGAATCTAACTAAATCTTGTGTCTTGCAAAAGGTAACAAAAAAAGTACACACACTGTTGTGTGCTTTTTATACTTTGTCGGCGTAATGCGAGAAACCATCCGTCAGATTGCATTGGACATCATTGTTATATGAGGTGCCTTATGTATCATATGAGGATTTGTGCTTATCATTCAATGGATATGGATTAGTGCTACCTGGATGCAGGTCACATATTCCATCAAGCGTACTACACAACAAATTATTGACGGTGTGTTACATCCTATCAAGTTGATTAGCCTATTTTTGGAATATCGACTCTGAGAATCCTTGTCATCAAAAGCTGAAGCTCCACAAAAAACAAAAGCAAAGAAGAAAGTAGTGATCAAATCAAAAAAAGCATAAGACTTTATACTTGTTATTTGTAGAACATGTTTCGCGACTCAAAAAAATTAGGGTTTTTGGTACTATTCTTAGTATCGTTATTTATCGTGTTATTTGTAGGAAGAAGTTTTGATGCTACGAGTGGGCAAAGATCGTTTATCCTGACAAGTCAGGGTATCCAGCATTTTAGAAAATGATTGGATGTGTCTGGTGGATCAAGATTGGTATATCAGATAGATTATACTAAATACAAACAGCTATATACTGATCCAGCGCAACTGTCTGCTATGCAGAAAAAAATAGAAGATATTATTCTCAAAAATATAGATAAAAGAATCTCTACACTTGGAGTGAGCGATTATCGTTCATATATACAGACTATGAATGATGAGAATTATTTAGTAGTTGAGATTGGAGGTATTGCAAATCTTGATGAAGCTAAGAAAATCATAGGAAAGACTGTAGAATTGGAATTTAGACTTCCAAACGAAACAGAAGCAACTACTGCTACTCGTGCCGAGAGAAAGCAGTTAGCACAAAATATGTATAACGACATCAAGGCTAATCCTACTTTGTTTGCTGATAAATCTGCAAATAAATGATCTGAAGATATATATTATAATACTTTTACTAAGGCAAGTATCAGTCAACTCCCTACCATATATCAAAAAAATGTCGCACTACTGGATAATCTTAGTCCATCTCAGATATCTCCTCTTTTGGATGGAACGTATCATACCGTAGATACTCCTGCAGGCGATCTTAAATGATTTACGTTCTTCCGTTTGATCAATAGAGAAGAGCAAATAAATACAACTACTACGGACCAAACCATTATACAATCTGCATTGCAATTTAATAAGCCATATGCGACAGTATTTGCACGTTCTTCACAGGGCATAGCGACTGGAACATATGCATTTAAAGGCAACAAACTTGTATTCAATAAAGCCGAAGCTTTTGCAGAACAAGAAGCATATAACATCAGAATAGCTCGCGTTGCCCAGACAGTTGCTTTGTGACAAAACACTGGGACAAACAATAGCGATGCTCTCATATCACAAACCCAGAAAGTAATTGCTCAGTGAACTTTACCTGAAGGAGTTGAAGAACTGGCCAATGATTGGAAAGACCTCACAAGCATCCAGGGAATAATTGCTGGATTTACTGGTGCGACAAAAGGCAAAACTGTGGTAATTCCAGGACTTGGTGCTAGTTTTGTGGTATATATAAAAGATACGAAAGCTGCTACTGACAAACTCTATGAACTTGTGGAGGTTTCGAATGTTGGTGCTGGCGAACAAAATACGTTCAAATCATCGCTAGAAAAGACTGTACTCTATACGATCGAGGATATATTTGTTAAAGATACTGTCAGCTGGATACCTGCTACTGTCAATGGAGAAGTTCTGGATGGAGCATACTTCCAGATGGCGAGTGTTGGTAGTTCGCAGCTAGGACAGCCAGTAGTACTTATCCAACTTAATGATGAGGGTAAGCAATTATTCTGTGATATCACTGCAGAAAATATCTGAACCCAGATGGCTATCTTTGTGGGTGGACAACTTATCACAGCTCCAACTATCCAAGATAAAATATGTGGAGGAACTGCACAAATAGATGGACAGTTTGATGCAGAAGGCGCTAAAGAATTGTCTAATTCACTCAATGATGGTACTTTACCTGCTCCATTACTCATAAGACAAGAAGAGAAGATAGATGCTACCTTATGATCAAGTGCATTGACTGGAGCTCTATGGGCTGCTGGAGTTGGGCTTATCTTGATTGCGATCATGAATCGATATATCTATGGATGGAGAAAGACAGTTGTTACTATGTGAGTACTCATTGGATTTATAGTATTACTGGCAGCAATTCTCAAACTTGTGGACTATGCACTATCGCTCAGTGCTATAGCAGCTATAATACTCTCTATAGGTATGGGAGTGGATGCTAATGTATTAATTTTTGAAAGAGTCCGTGAAGAATTGAAAGGTGGCAAGACAATACAACAAGCGATAGCTATATGATACGATAGAAGCTGGTCTGCGATTAGAGATGGAAACTTGAGTACTGGCCTTATAGCGGTGGTATTGTTTGCTATAGGAACCAACATATTCAAATGATTTGGTAGTATGATGTTGGTCAATATGGCTATTTTATTGGTCTTCAATGTTCCTCTTACGAAAATATTGTTGGAACTTATGTTCCACAAGAAACAAGTCTTTTTGAAAGAAGACAGCAGATATCTAGAAGTAAAATAAGGCATATCAAAAAGCGGCTACATAGCCGCTTTTTGTATTGGAAAAAATAGTTTTTTCTCTAAGCTGTCATTAATCGTTTACATGTGATGCGACATGAAAAAACATATACTTATTACGTGAGGAATAGGATTTATAGGATCTCATGCTATAGTTGCTTTTGAACAAGCCGGGTATAGTACTGTCATCGTAGATAATCTTTGCAACAGTTCTGTCGATGTGCTGAATGGGGTAGAGAAAATTTTATGATATAAGCCTAATTTTCATCAATGAGATTTGAGAGATGCGTCATTTCTACAAGAAGTTTTTTCGCAATATCTTTTTGATGGAGTAATTCATTTTGCAGCGCTTAAGTCTGTATGAGAAAGCTGTAAAAAACCTTTGGAATATATAGATAACAATGTAGGCGGGACTATACAACTTATCAAGACAATGCAGCAATTTGATGTACGCAAGATTATTTTTTCGTCCTCATGCACGGTGTATGGTGAACAGCATTCTCCAATCGTAGAAACTATGCCTATAGGCAATACAACTAATCCTTATGGCACGTCTAAGGTGTTATGTGAATACATACTCAAAGATACGTCCATATTTGGATGAATACAGTCAATAAATTTGAGATACTTTAATCCTATCGGTGCGCACCCAAGTGGATGTATTGGAGAGAAGGTGTCATGAAGACCAAGCAATATCTTCCCCTATATAATGCAAGTCCTTTCGTCTAAATCTTCTCCATTAGAGATATTTGGGAATGATTACCCCACTCCTGATGGAACTAGCGTAAGAGATTATATAGATGTCATGGATCTAGTATGATGACATATAGCTGCATACAAACATCTCGAAAAACAAAACGAATGATTCTACGATGTCTACAATCTAGGAACAGGCACATGAACAAGTGTTTTGGAACTTGTCAAAGCTGTAGAATCTATAAGCGGCGAACAAATCCCCTATGTTTTTGTAGAGAGAAGACCATGAGATGTGGCTGCAGTACGAGCTTGATGCGAAAAAGCAAATTCTGTTTTGGGGCGAAAGGCAACTACTCCGATAACCGATAGTATCAAACATTCTTTGTTGTTTATTCGTCATTGATAATATGTCATCATGAAACCAAAAGACGTATATGTACCAATCACTAGGCACTATTGCTGTTTTTATATACAAGGTTTTTTATAAAATCAAGACTTCCGTCTTGTATCATTTACGCATCTCCCGTATCTACACCAATGAAATGTTACAGTATAGGTCCTATGTAATAGGTGATCATACCTATGGGAGTCCGATTATTGATAACTACGGCACTAATCATACCGTACATATATGAAAATTCTGTAGCATATGAGAAAACGTACAAATATTGTTGGCGCCTCATCATAGATTGGATTGGGTTAGTACCTATCCACTTGGCACCCTGTTATGAGGTAACAAGATTGATGGAGAGATAGTGAGTAAATGAGATGTCATTATATGAAATGATGTCCGAATAGGAAAAAATGTTGTTATTTTGGATGGTGTGACGATATGAGATGGTGCAGTCATAGCTACATGAGCAGTAGTCACAAGCAATGTAGATCCATATACAGTGGTATGATGAGTGCCAGCCAAACTTATCAAGTATAGATTTGATGAGTCTACCATACAGAGGTTGCTTTGTATCAAACGATGGGATCGACCTACTGCAAAAATAATAGATCACATACCACTTCTCTGCTCGTGAAATATAGACGACTTTCTCAATAATGCATAATATCTATGAATATGTGGTTATTGACTTTTGTGTTGGAAATAGTCATATTTTCTCTACACTCACCACCATACCTAGAGACAATACTTATACATCATCTTTATTGATCAACACATGGGCTTGTTGACTGAGCAAACACTTGCACACAAATTGATAAGCAAATGAAGTATAGCCTACATTGCTGCTTTTATTATAGCTCCAATCTGATATTTTCTTAGAATAATCGCATCTCACAATATGGATGTAGCTGATATAGGACTATTTTATTCAATACTCTGACTTATTGGATTGCTATCAGCATATAATGATCTAGGACTTACCGAAGCATTACAATATTTTTTGCCCAAGTATCGGATAGAAAAAAAATATGATTACTATAAAACGATCTGGTTATTGACCTTTGTGATGCAGCTTTTGAGCTGAATAGTGATCGGTGGAGCTTTATGGTTTGGATCAGATTGGCTTAGCATACATTACTTTGAAGCACCACAAACAGCACATATTCTCAAAATATTTTCCGTATATTTTGTGGCGATTAATTTCCTGCAGGCATTCTCATCGGTATATATGGCTTTCCAAGATGTTATCTATGACAAAGCTGTGGAGACTGTCAGATTGTATGGAGTATTGTTGTGTACCATTTTATTTGTAGTATTTGGTACACTATCTGTAGAGACTTTCTCGTACGCATCGCTAGCTGGACTAGGGATGGCTCTTGTTGTATCTGTGTGTTTGTTTTGTATCAAATATTTCAAAACCTTTACAATCGGGCAGTTCGTGTATGACAAAGCACTTATTAAAACTCAGCTACAATATGCTTTTTGGGTATTTCTAGGTCTCAACGCGGGCACCTTATTGGGGCAGATAGATCAACAGATAGTAGTTGTCTTGCTATGAGCTGTAGATGCTTGATATTATTCTAATTATCTAAGCTTGTTGTCTATATATGGTGTGGTTATATATCCTCTTATGACACTCATATTCCCTATTACTACTGAGCTCATAACCAAAAAAAATACAGAAAAAATAGTTGCGTTTATACAGATTCTTTACAAATACTTCTCTATTTTTGCTATTAGCATCACATGATTGTTTATGGCTCTAGGTCCTATTATAGGATCAACTCTATATGGAGACAACTTTTTATACTCATGACAGTTACTACAATATAGTGCTCCGTTTACTATACTCAATATACTGATCGTTA
>CAZEYI010000020.1:0-10674 GCA_964516785.1 uncultured Candidatus Peribacteria bacterium | reverse complement strand
ATCTGAGATAGAACTCTTCATTTATTTTCTCAACAAAAAAATAAAAACACTTGCTACTTTTTTGTGAATGTTTTTATTTCTTTGGGGTATTTTGTACATAAATCACAGGTAATGTCAATCTTATATCCCTTTGCCTTTTGTCTCTTTTTTACTACACAACCATCATGGCACAGATCAAAAATCAGAAAGAAATCCAACTTATCAAACACGCGTGCAAACTCACTGATGCGATTTTTGAACATATGAAGAGAAATTTTGTATGGAAAACTGAGAAGGAACTTGAACAACGAATTTTGGCGCAGATCAAAAAAGCTGGCTGTAAGCCAAGCTTCCCGCCTATCGTCGCAGCTGGACCAAATGCGGCTCATCCACATTGGAAACCAAGTGATACCAAACTCAAGGGCTTTGTGGTCATAGATTTTGGGCTCGTATACCAGAAATATATGTCTGATATGACCAGAACCATCTATGTCGGGAAACCAACACAAAAAGAAAAAGATCTATACAATCTTGTCCTCCAAAGTCAGCTCGATGGCATCAATTTTATCAAGCCAGGAAGATCGTGCAAGGACTCCCACATCGTCGTAGCAAAGACTCTATGAGAATATAATACGTATTTCATCCATAGTCTCTGACATGGCATCGGCACAAGGATCCATGAATGACCTCGTATCAGCCCTAGATCCAAAAAATATTTTCAAAAAAACATGTGTGTCACCGTCGAACCGTGAGTCTATATCAAAGATACATTATGAATTAGAATTGAAGATACGTGCCTCGTAACAGAAAATGGATGTGAGAGACTTACGGTTTCGAGTAAGAAATTATATATAGTTTCCTAATCATCAAAGCGGTGTCCACTAAAACTTCGTTCATTTGCACTGCCTCTCTCCTCGGCTGTCTGAGCACGAGATATATTGAGAATTCCCTCTATAGAGTATTTTGTTTCATCAGTAGTTTGTTTCATGTTTCCGGTATAGCAAACTGGTCACTTGTAGTCTATCATCTCTGTCTGAACTACTCCAGAATTCTTATAATTGGCAGTAATATATGCGTCGTTTGCACTGTCATTGTTATGAGCTGTACTTACATAGTTCATAAGATCATAGTTTATCTATAAAAGAATTTCTTATACAACATCTCAGCTGCCAGTCTGATGCTGTTACTATTTTTTTGTCATTTTTGTAAACTATAATCTGTATAATGAATATGTACCGGAACTTCAACATAAGACATACGATGGGCTACTATCTGTTCGTTGAGTTCGTTTGCATAATGCATGCCGTCAGACTGGAGATTGAACTTCTGGATAGCATCCAGTGACATCACTCTATAGCCGTTGTGTGGATCAGATACCTTGTTACTATACATCAAACGCACGACAATTTTTGCTATGCTTAGTATATATTTTCTCAATGTAGGTATCTGATATGCTGCCGCTCCAGCTATGAATCTGGAACCTAGATAGAGGTCCGCTTTTTCGTCTTTGATCGCTTTGGCGAAGTTTTTCATATCAGCAATATCCATCTGTCCATCAGCATCAAATCATACTACTCGCTTGATCTGAAGCTCAGCGCCATGCTGCTGCAAGAATGCAAAACCTGTCTTGGTAGCTGCTCAGGCTCCGTTATCGCCTCTGTTGATCGCGTGCCTGATGTGGATGATCAAAGCTTGAGGATGTTTTTTTTGTTTCTCTTGGATGATATCTTGTGTGGCATCTGTAGATCCATCATCTACGATAAGTATCTTGTGATATCATGCCTTGACTATATTTTCTATGACCGTACCTATTGTTTGTTCTTCGTTGTATGCTCTGATAAAGAACACAAAATCATCTTCTGGTTTAGTATTCTTATATTGCTCCATCTGTGTATGATGCATAGATCGAGCTTGATCGACAGCTTGCTGTGTGACAAGTTTACTGAGCTGTGACATATCTTTGGTGAGTCTATTGTACAAGTCGATAAAGAAATAGAATAATAATATAATCGATGCATAGACTATCAAATCTGCACCTCTTGCAACACCAAAGTATGTACCAAACTTATTGAGTAAGTCGATATCATATCCAAAAAGCGCGAGCACAGCTCCTCCACCGATAAATACGAGAAAGTGCAGCAAGGTGGCTTTTTTGCGTTTATATAGATCAATACCAAACAGCACAAATATAAGTGCTGCTACTATGATGATAAACTGAAGTAATGACATACAAATTGTTAGAATTTATAAATTATTCACTTGCGCTCATCAGTTTTTACGACTTCGTATTCTGTTTCAGATTTTATTTTGATGATATGCGTGATGCCCTTTTGTTGTGCGTATTTGATTTGTTTGAGGAAGTCTTCAGCCAATGGAAACAATTCAATAACATCTCCAGACGCATGATATTTAGAGATAATTTTCTGTACAATATCTTCAAATTTACCATCATTGATGATGAGATATGTCTGCTGTGAAGAGACAAATGTTTTTTCTAGATCATAATCTTCAAGCAAGACACTGAGTAATCTACTGAGACCGATACTTCAGCCGACTCATGAGAAACTTTGCTTCTTATCGATGAAGTCCGTGAGGTTGGCATATGCTCATCCCGAGCAGATACTTCCCAGTTCTATCTTACCGTCGATAAATGTTTCAAATACTGTACCGGTGTAGTAATCCAATCAACGCACGATAAATGGATCTATGATGTAGCTCACTCCAGCTGAGTCTAACTTTGTGATAACTTTCTCAAGCTTGTCCAAAGCCTCTTGTGCTGCTGATGACGATGCCGTAAATGATCTGAGCTGAGCTATATCTTTGCCGTACAATACATTGAGTATGTCTATGTGTGAGTCTTTGATCCCTAATTTCTGGAGCTCCTCTCCAAATTTTTCTTTGGTGATCTTGTGGTAGCCATCAAATAATTTTAATAGTGCATCACGATCTTTACCTGCTATGAGATCTATCAATGCATAGGTAAATAATTTATTATTCACATGAAACTGCGATTTGATTTCCAATCCTATCTGTGATCACACAAACTGGATCGCTTTGGCAAGAGCGATGATACAATCTGCATCATATATGTCGTTATATCCTTTGTCTTCTTTGCTTTTCCAGATCACATCAATATCTGCTTGTCGAAATTCTTTGTATCTTCCTTTTTGATTTCTCTCTCCTCTCCACACAGGCTGGATCTGGTAGCGCTTAAATGGAAATGCTAAGTCATTTTGTCGATCGAGTGCATAACGAGCAAATGGGACGGTGAGGTCGAAGTGCAAAGAATAATCTTTTGCATCTTCTGGACCTTGTGCCATACCGTAGAGACCAAATATTTGCTTGGATGATTCTTCTCCTCATTTCTTCAAGATCGTGGTATTTTCTACCGCTGGCGTCCAGATATGTTGATAGCCGTATTGGGCAAAAGTCTGGGCGATAGTGCCGTAGACAGCATCAAAAATCTGTTGTTGTTTGGGACTATATTCGGGGAATCAACCTGGACGATACATGATCTATAATCGTATATAAATATCTTTTCTGTCATCCTGAACGCTAGTGAAGGATCTCATTAGTTCATAACAAGTCTTTTCGACTAGGGTTCAGAGACTTGATTAATACATTTTTCTTTGCTCTTGTCCATCATTTTATTTGTTTCTCTCTAGCTATGGCGCCATTGATGTCATCAGTTTCTTCAAAGTAAACCAATTTTTTTATATCATATTTGCTAGTAAATCATGGAATCATTTTCATAGCATGCTCGTACACGCGTCTTTCTAAGTTATTTGTAACTCATGTATATAATACGGAGTTATAATTATTCGTGAGAATGTAGATGTAATAGGACATAGAATATATTTTAGCATATGAGATTCTTCGCTACGCTCAGAATGACAAATAGTTTACTCTTGAATAGTCTTGATACCAAATACCTGGACTCGATACCCATTTTTGTATGCCAATCACATATCTCTGAAGTTGGGATTAACGATATTGTCTTTGTGCGCAGGACTTTCCATCCATGCTTTCATCACTGCATCTGTATCAGTGTATCATTTTGCAAGGTTTTCACCTGCCAATGCGAATGGGTATCAAGAAGTTTTGATCCTGTCTTCAAAGGTAACACCGCCTTCGGTTGTATGACTAAAATCATCAGTCCTATCAATATACCCTACATACACTTCTGCTATCAGGCTGAGCGTATCGTCGAGTTTGAGTGGTTGGAGATCCAATCAGAGTCTAATCTCATTGGTCTTATTTAATACTCCTTCTCTTATCTGTTGATAGAGCAATCACTTGACGCTGGTTTGGTTGTTTTCTAGATTTTTTTTGAGGTCCGCTACATGGTCATTGACTGCATCGAGGATAGATGCAAACTTGGATGCATCTGATGCTTTGGATGATGCTGCTATGATCTTACTTTTGATACTTTCTCGTGTTTTGAGTTGTTGTGCATAGCTCATAGATGCCATAGATTGGTCTATTTTTTCTATGAGAGGATCTCGCTGAGATGCAGCACTTGTGCTAGCAACTGTTAGTGTGGATGCGAGTACCAAGAGAATAAATTTTTTCATCAAACTCATATGGTAAAAGACTACGACTGCAGTGCTTCTATAACTTGTGGGATGAATTCCTCTAATGGAATGCCGAGATATTTTTCACAATTTCTGACGTGTTCTCTATCGACACCTGCTGCAAATTTTTTATCTTTGATCTTTTTCATCACGGACTTTACTTCCATACCAACAAATCATTCTGGTCTCATGAGTGAATATGCGTAGAGCAAGCCTGACAATTCATCTATAGCAGACAGATATTTTCTAATGAGTAAGTCTACTGGCACTCCTGTCTTCTCAGTATAGTGCGAACGGATATCATCTATCAATGTCTGTGGCAAATTAATCTCGGATACGATCGCATGGAATTCGTCTCACAAATGTTTGTCTGCATTTTTGCCGATATGATCTCGATCCACATCGTGCAACAATCATGCGATATACCAAGGATCTTCATCTTGCCCCAACTTCTTAGCAAAATACTGCATCACCTTACCTACTTGTTCACAGTGTTTGCGTGTATCAGTCAGATATTTATCAGCGAGTTTTTGTGAGTCTGCTATGGATGGGATATTTTCGTATTTTTGTACCGATAGATTTTGTTGTATTGGCGTGTTTTTTGGATTTGCTACTGGAGCATCTTCATGAGTTTGTTCGTGGACTGGTTTCATGAGTGGGAAGTATTGTGCTTCACGGATAGGCTTGTCTTCCAAGAAGCAGAACAATCTTTCGGATACGCCAAATCATGCAGTTGGTGGCATACCGTGTTCAAGGGCTTCGACGTATTCTCGGTCAGCCATTTGTGCTTCTGCATCACCAGCATCACGCATCGCTTGCTGTTCTTCAAATCTCTTACGCTGATCCAGTGGGTCATTTAATTCTGAGAAACCGTTACCTACTTCTGAACCAGCGATGATGATTTGAAATCTATTTGTAAGTTCTGGTTGTTCGACCTTGGACTTCGCCAATGGACTGATAAAGGTAGGTACATTGATCAAGAACGCAGGACCTGATAATTTCTTACGACAATATTTTCGTAATGTATCTATAAGTCTAATGCGATTGTGTGGTTCGTATTTTACCTGCAATTTGGTAAGCGTTGCTTCGATTTCTTTTTCGGTAGCAGTAAAGATATCTATGCCTGTCTTATCTTTGATCTCTGTAGCATAATCGATTTCTTTTCGTTCTTGATTGAAATCTACCTCATATCATCTGATGGTAAATTTTCTATTTTTGTGTGGATAGACTGTATCAACAATGTGGAGGTACATTTTTTTTACCAAGTCCATCATCTGACGATAATCAGCGTATGCTCGGTAATTTTCCATCTGGGTGTAATCTTGTGCATGCTCGGGACTCATTCACTCATTTCTAAATATTCTTCCTATCTCAAAAGTCCTTTCAAAACCACCGACCATCAATCTTTTTTGTCGAAGTTCTCCACATGATATGCGAAGGAAAACATCTATATCGAGCGCTTCGTGATGCGTCTTAAATGGGTTAGCATCCGCTCCTCCTGTCGTCACTTCCAACACCGGAGTTTCTACTTCCATAAAATCATACTGCAACAAGAACGATCTCATCGCTTGTCGAAATTTACTTCTTCTCACAAGCATTTCTTTGCTCTCGGTATTGAATGTTGTATCCAAGTATCTCTTGCGCAATCTCAAATCATCATCTTCGATACCATGGAATTTATCTCCTAATGGAAGAATAGCCTTGGTGAGTAAAGTAAACTCTGGAGCAAATATGGTAAGTTCCCCTTTGTGTGTATTAAATACTTCTCCTGTGATACCTATAAAATCTCCTACATCCACAAACTTTTCAAAAAATTTATATGCAGATATATCGTGTATCTCTTTTTTGCTTTCTCCTGTTTCCAAACGGAGCATACAATTATCTTTGTGGAGCATCACTTGGATGATCCCTGTCTGATCTTGCAAACGAACAAACGTAAGTGCGCCATGTGTTCTGGTGAGTAATACTCTCCCGGCAGTCGTCACTTCGATAGTAGGATTTGGAACGATAATTTCCGAATCTCTGAGAGATGCTTTGCTATCAGCAAATGCTACTACTTGTGCTATGGTTTGCGTCTTGGGATATGTCTCCACGTAGGGATTGATCCCTCGATCTCTGAGTTGTTGGACTTTGGCTATACGAACATCGCGTTCTGATACTTTTTGGTTCATGCGAAAAATATGCTATAAAATATCGGTTTATATCTAGCAAAATGAGTCTCTTTTGCAAGCGGAAGCAAGCTTATCTTGTATAGGTGGTCTTGGCCGCAAAAGTGGTCTGTATGGTATATGCGTATTTCATAAAATCTGTATCAAGTCAGAGCTTCTGCTGTCGTATCTTAGCATATGGCACAGCCGTCGCTATGATAGTAATATATGGAGAGACTTGTTTGTTTAATTCATCCGCCACATACAGTGGATTTTTGTTTGGACTAATATCAATCGATCGATCAATAATCGATATATCGTCTTCGGTAAGCTGCACTCGTCAATCATAGATGTTTGCTGGTAAGCGCATATTGGCATATGGCAAGCCCACAGCTATTCATGAACATATAAATCACTGATCAGCATCACAAGCCCAGGTATCGATATCTCCGTCAGCGACATCTCAGGCAGCATTGTTTTGGGTATGCTGACTACCGGCGTCAATGCCTTTGAGCCTCAGTATCTCTACGACAAAATGTTGCTCTGGATCAGAAATAATATTGTCTCCATTTCGGTCGCCACTGGCTATCATACGACGCCTGATATACAATCTCTGCGTATCACTATTGTTGATCAAATATATTTCTTGTACTCATGCATCGACAATCGCGGCTGGACCATCTCTGGTCCATGTTTCGTTTCCAAATTCCACAATTCATCAAGTACCATCTGCATCACCTTGGACATCTCGGGATTGTCTGACGTACTGACCGTAGGATTGGTAATATATTCCATCTGTAGGAAAGAGATGGCCTATGTTTTCGATTTGGCCGACACATCATTCACCATTGAGCATACCGTTGGATTGGATGACATAATCAGGATCTAGTGGACTTAATTGATCATCAGTAGAACTACAGTAATACAGTCCATGCCTATCATATGATCATAATGTTGGGATGCTATTATAATTACCATATGCAGTAAAGAGATCACATATCCCATTGTCGCCAACATCTCGCTGTGATCATAGAGCTTGGTCACATCAGACTATAGATCTGGCTCGATATTCTTCGTAATCTATGGTGTAGTCCTGACTAAATTGATTGATCTTCTCGTAGAGATAATACATCCCTTGGATGACTGATTGTCTGGCTTGGATACGGTTTTTGACGATGTAAGCATTTTGCAGCAAGGAAAAAACGATAGCAAGCAATATACCCAATGCAGCTACTACGACTAGCATCTCTAACAGACTATATCCTCTCTTGTGATGCATCAGACAAGCCTATCTTTAGGCAGCGATGTAAATAAGTACTGCTTCCTTGATCTGCTGTAACACGGATCTCGTAGCTCCTGATGCTCTATCTATCTTGGCTTCCAATGTAGTGATTGCTCATCATAATATTTGTTTGAATGCAGCTGCATTTCATGATTTGGCTGCAAGTTTTTGTACTACTGATACAAATGGATTGCTAGATTCTATTACCTCTTCTTCTGGGATAGTAGGTTCCAATGATACTCCCATAGCTTGGAGTACGGCTGCAGCGCTGGATTGGATGGTCTTCGTAACGGCTTTGTCATACAATAATTGTGCATTGGTGACGATGCTTTGTTTGAGTGCGTCTTTTTCTGCTCATGCCGCGAGTTTATCATAGGTTGCTTTTTGTTCTTGGAGATTGGTGAGGTTGTCTGTCTGTTGGCCACCTTTGGCTACTCGTGCGCTGTATTGATCAGTAGCAAACTTTTTGAAATCTGCTTCATATGTCTGCATACCTTCACCATATAAACTTGCTAAAGTACTCGCTATAGCGTCTTTTATATCTGCAGCAGCACCACTAGCAGACAATGTGTTTGTACCTTTTTGGAGTTTGGATTTGACCGCACTGATATGTACTAGCACAACTTTCATATATGCATCCAAATCAGTGGTCGTGGTAGCTATAGATGTACAGTTGATGTTACCATCTTTGTAATACGCTGACTGGATATCTGCTATTTGTTTTTCTAATTCGCGATAGAGATCTACATCATACCATTGGCCGACAACATTATCGATCGCATCATCGAAATCTAAACCATATAGTTTAATCGTCTCATCTTGTCTGGCTTGGAGTGCTTCGACGTAGCCCACGAGGTTTGCTGATTTTTTGGCTTGATTGCTCACGATAAGTGCGATCTTAGCAGCCAAAGCATCTTGGGCTACCTTTTTCTGATCATTCAGAATATCGAAAATATTGCCTTGTTGAGCCAAGTATTGTGCGTTGAATGTCGTGAGTGTTTCTTGTAATTCTGCATATGATGAGGTAATCTTATCTAATTGCGTGATCTTGATATTCATATCAGCCAGGAGACCAGAATTTTGCTTTGCATACTCCGCTACTGTTTCCTTTCTATCAAGTGCTTGCTGATTGTATGTGTTAAATAATTGTAGTGTCAGTGCATTGTAAATATCACCAAAGGTATCTATCTGTGCATTGACCCCTGCATAGTCTACAGTCAAACCCAAGTTATACTTATCTATCATACCCTTGAGATCGACATACTCGCCCAATAGTTGGTTTCTAAGTTTTGCCTTGTCTGCATCGAGCGCAGTCAACAATGGTTTGCTATCAATAACGCCTAGACACGCAAGACTCTTGAAATTTGGATCATTATCTACTGACAAACCAGTTGCGGTCTTGATATATCATGCATATGCTTTTTCTAATGCATCGAGCGCATCTTTCTTTTGCTTTTCTAATTTTTGAGATGCCGTAAGCTGTGGTGTGTTCGAACCCGTACTTGTAGATCCCGTATCGGCACTTGCCATACCTACAAGTGTAAGTGATAGACCCAATCAGAGACACATAATTTTGATGATACCATTGTTTTGCATACTACATCAGAAAAAAGTAAATACAGAATATATACTTGTCTGCGTTTTAGTATTTTATATGTGCTTTGCAAGTTGCAATTGTCGCCCAGAAGTCTAATTACGTGTATAATTACTTGTGTATGATGTTTTTATTTGACAAAATGCGAAAATGAGCCTGATTCCTATGGTAATTGAAAAATCTAAACAAGGTGAAAGAGCGTATGACATATATAGTAGATTGCTCGAAGACAGAATTATATTTATCGGTGAAGAAGTACACGCACAGATGGTGAACACTATCGTAGCGCAGATGTTGTTCTTGGAAAAAAAAGATCCAGACAAAGATATCATATTATATGTAAACACACCTGGTGGTGAGGTCTACTCTGGTATGGCTATCTATGATGTGATGCAATATGTAAAGTGTGATGTCCAAGTAGTATGTGTCGGATTGGCTGCATCTATGGGAAGTATTTTCATGGCCGGCGGAACCAAAGGCAAAAGATTTGCTCTTCCTCACTCTAAAATAATGATCCATCAACCATTGTGAGGAACACAAGGGCAAGCGACAGATATCATCATCCAAGCGGAAGAAATGGTAAAAGTAAAAACAACTCTGACTGGTGTATTGCAAAAACACACCGGACAACCACTCAAAAAACTCCAAGATGATATGGAAAGAGATAAGTGGATGACTGCCGAAGAAGCTGTCGAATACGGCTTGATCGATGCGGTGATCTATCCAAAGAAGAAGAAATAACCCCAATATACTATGAGAAGAGGCCAAAAGGCCTCTTTTTTTGTATCTCAATATTTGTTTTTATCTGCTAAGAACTATATAATTTGTGTATTATTGGTTTATTTAGACCAAAAACAATGAGCATAGACAAAAAGATCTATACTTCCGCCAAACCAAGAGCTATACAAACTGCCTCCACAGCTGCTCATGGGGAACTTATAAAACAAGATGTATCTGATGCCCTATCTCTCCCCAAATGATCGAGAGTGAGAACTGGAGATATTGGTACATTTGAATGATATGTAGATACACTCAAGAAAAATATATCTGCACTGAAATACTTAGGACTGCAAGTTGATGACAATGAAAAGATATACA
>CAZEYI010000019.1:0-10767 GCA_964516785.1 uncultured Candidatus Peribacteria bacterium | reverse complement strand
TACACAGGATCCAAATTATGCGATCTTGGACATGAGAAATACATACGAATACAAGCTCGGACATTTCAAAAACGCCATACCTTCAGGGACCAATAACTTCAGAGAAGTACAAGATCTCACGCAAAAATATATGCAACATTTCGCCGACAAAAAAGTCATCATGTACTGTACCTGAGGTATCAGATGTGAAAAATTATCTGCACTATTACAGAAAGATGGTATCACCAACTTCTACGCACTCGACGGTGGTGTGGTAAAATACGTCAACACACACAACGACGGCAACTGGGAATGAAATCTCTATACCTTTGACGGACTTATTAGTACTACAGTAGGAGACAGCAAAACACATACCAAGATTGGCGAGTGTATCTATACAGGCCGAAAGACAGACAACGCCGAGAACTGTAGATACAGTCCATGCAACGCTCGTATCATAGCAACCAAAAAAGCCTTCAAAAAACATATGGGCTTCTGTTCACAAGAATGTGTCGACAAAGCCAAGCAAGATCTTCTTATCAAGACAGACCTTCGTATCGATCCTATCGATTACAAAGAACTTCGCGGCCAGATCAAGCAAGGTAAGCTCACTTTTGCACAAGCACAAGAACAAGTAGTAACACAACTAGACACGAGACTAGCCAAAACTGGTTTCAAACACAAGACTTCTCAAAAAGAAGAGATAGTCGACCAATGAATTCTAGACAAATATCTCCCCGCATCTTCCTCCTTGTCAAAGGAGGTGCCGAACAATTAGTGAGGCGGAGGATTTATAAGAAAAACCTTTATCTCCAAGATAAAGGTTTTTTTTAATATATTAGTGATGGTGGTCATCATGATGATCTCCGTGATCATCTTTCTTGCCTTTCTTTCCATGATCATCATGTCATCCATGATCATCATGTCCTCAATGGTCATCATGTCCTCAATGGTCACCATGATCTCAGTGATCCCCATGGTCTCAATGATCATCATGTCATCCATGATCTCAATGTCATCCATGTCCACCATGAGCTGCTGCCTCTGCTTCTTTTTCAGCTGCTGCCTCTGCTTCTTTTTCGGCTGCTGCCTCTGCTTCTTTTTGAGCAGCCTCCTCTTCAAGTCTTGCTGCTTCATCAAGTTCAGCTTGTTGATCATTTGCAACAGTTTCAGCATCTACTGCCGCAGCCGCATCTTCATCTTCAGGAGTGTTTAGATTGTTGAGTAATGCGCTCTTTGTGTCGGTAGTAGCATCACGAGTCAAGCCAGGGAAATACGTACCCTGAGAAACTGGAGATCATATACCACGAAGTCTCTTAGCAAAATCATCCACTTGCTCGATAGCCATAGGATTGAGTGCATTATCAAATGCCTCTACGGCTTTATGTATCTGATGAGGACTGAGTTCTAGATCAGGTCGACTCGCTACATTTTTGATCATGTCGCTATCTATCTTATCAGCATGCGCCATGAAGAAATTTTCAAAATGATGCAAGGCTCCAGCCAAGGCACGGGGCATTGCTGATGTCTTCTTGGCGTTTTTAACATACTGAGTTATACCAGCGTTGATCAGTACGCGAGCTTGTTTTTCAAACTGATCAGGAGGTAAGGTTTTTTTCAAATGCTTGACTCTCGCCAAGATCAAAGGAAGCCAGGTAGCGTCATCACCATATTTATCAGAAAATATAGAGTAGTATTTCTTGAATACAAACTCAACACTACCCTTGGCCATTTGTTTCTGTTGTGCAAACATCTGCACACGCATACCCATATTTCTTCGGAAGTATTGTGCTGGTTCCTGCTGAGCACTTGGTGTAAATTTACCATCACTATATGTATAGTAATCCATATTGATCAACTTCTTATGTGTACCCATAACTGTCCAGAACTGTATTTGATCATTTACTGGATCTGTATAATTATCAGTATCATTGGTAATATCTGACATTACTGCTTCATCAACATAACGCTCCAAGACATATTTCTGCTTTGCATTGAGTGTCTTGTTTTTTTTGCGTTTTTCGAGAATAGTGAAGAGATTATTTGGTTGATCCAAATTACTCATCTGCAGATATGGCATCACTTTACTAGCTACGGCAGGATTGGTAAACCATGCAAGAAATTTTTTAGAAAATTTCTTATGACGAGTGATGTCATATCATTTGTCATCTACCCCCAGTTTATCACTCCATGTAGCTACATTAACATTTTTCTCACTTCGTCAGGTTGCTTCTCTAAAACTTGGTATTCCAGGGATATCCTGCGATATGAGATCAAGAAGTTCGGCCATGTTTTGTCCTCCCTGAGCATCATCCAGCATATATTCACTAAACGTAAGCCCATGTTTTCTACAGATATCTCTAAGGGTTTTTTTGTCACCTCTATTGGTTCCCCACTGCAATCATCCATTGAGCAAGAGATCCATAATAGATCAGACATATTTATAGTAGTTAATAGGATTACTTTTTTTGATGTGATGTGTAGCTCATTCAATTGCTCAGACAGCAAAAGAAAAACGGTTTTCACTTTGATATTTTTTTACTATCTCTTGTTCATACAGCGTCTTGAACGCACCATGTCTACCAGCTGTTTCTAGACCTTTCTTTCTGGCAGTATCAGATACTACCTTATCTTTGAACTCTTGGATAGCATCCACCGTTTGATATCCATAGAAATGACGGTGCTCTTCATCCTTCATCATTTCTCCCAACTGACGCATTTCATAATTAGCAAGGGTATCCATATTTTGTCTCACATCCTTGTCGTATTGTGGTCATGTTTCAAATTTTTGTCTTACCTTATTGTAAGCATCCTCATATATCTTATATTTTGCTGGAGAAAGAATAATCTGAGCCCAAGAATTAGTACCAGCATACTGGACGATATTACGAGGATAGGGTGAGTTAAGCTTTTCAAGGACATACAAAAGTGCTGCCGCAGCTTCTTTTCTATCAGAAGCCGTAAGCGCTCCATATTTTTCTGGATGATGTGATTTATCAAAAAGATGGTGAATTTTGTGATAACAGTGTTCTCTGGCCTTTCATTTTAATTCATGGTGATGGACAAAGGTCTCTTTACCCCATATAGGCTCCTTCCCAAGTCTACCAAGACGAGGTTGTCATTTCTGTACGATATCAGCTTGTCTTTGGGCATAGAGATCAGGCCAGTGTTCTGCTGATGCTTTGAAATATTCACCAAAGAAAGGAAGATGTCACAGCGTTTCAGTAAGACCTGTTTCAAAGATCCATTCCTGTACTTCTTCTTTACTTTCTTCACGGTTCTTTTCAAATCCTTCCACGATAGCATGATGTCGCCATTTGGTGATTCATCACCAGATACTAGATGGGGACATCATATGGACAGTATATTTTTTACCCGGCAAAGAACCATTTGGTCATTTTATATTCTCCCTATATTCTTTAGCAGTATAGCCAGTAAGTCATTTATCGACGATAAAGGCAGTAAATGCAGCAAATGACATAGTTTTACTCCAACTTCATCCCTTATCTTTGATGTGGACACTATCTGCACCAAATTTTACATCAAACATAACCCATCCTCCACTATCTAATTCTTTACCAAAGTATTTAATCTCTTTACCTTCTCTCATAATAGCAGTACCATTTGCACGACATGCACTCAGGTTACTAATAACAATCCCTCTGGATGCTTCAGGACCTGTATGAACTCCAGAATTTATATAATCAACAAAATTTCCTGCATCATGTTGAGGTGGCATGACATATATATCCGAATCCTGTCCCAATTCTTTAAATTTATCAAATGTTTTGGAAGTAAACGAAAGATTGTGGAAGACGCGATCTTCTCGACCATTGATAGTATCTTCGACACCATTGAGTGTAGCTGAGAAAGATACGGGCTCTCCATTTTCATCAAAGACAATATTACTAATCGTAAGAAGCCCATAACCACCACTTCCCTTGAGCTCATCATGCATATTGCTAGCACAGCATTGCAAAGCCATACTAACTCCATTTTCAAATTTGACTCCGCCAGCGATATCTTTCCATGCTTCCATACCAGTCATAGCATTCTCCGTATCAAGCTGATCTGAGAAGTCATCTGGAGCCACTTCTTTCGCAGGATCAGCTCCTAATTTATGTACCTTATCAGCAACATCTGCTGGAAGAGTAACATCTTCTGGTTTTCCTGCCACAGCTTTATCTGATAATGATTTCTTCTTATCTTCATCAGATAATTGAGATGTATGTTGCATAGCAAAAGCCATCAGCAATCCAGGCAAATGATCTGCTGTAAGGACGATTGGCTCCTGAGATGTATCGACATGAAGATAATTTTGCAAAAATTCTTTGGTATATTGATCAATAGTTGGATCAAGTGTAAACTGCAAAGGAAGTTTGTCTGGCTCTAAGACGCCGTTTTCACACGTAATAGTACGATCAATGTCTTTTTTGACAAAGCGCAAAGTAATTGGTTTCCCATTAGCAGTTGGTACACTAACCTCTTGAGATTGGAGATCAAAAACAGTGCGCAAAAACTTGATATAAGCTTCTGGATCCAATCCAAATTGAGAAGAGGGATTATTCACGAGAGGGACAAAATGTTTATCCACAACCGCAGTAAGAAGTGCCTGTTTTTCCTCCACAGACAAAGCACCAAAATCTATATAATGCATCTTAAAGATATCGCTGAATTTGAGATAATCTTCAAGTTTTTTATTTTGAGATTCTAGAAACCATGGGAAAACCACATCAAGCGTAGGGATAGACATGATAGATTCCATAGAGTCAGATGTTTTTTGGACTACATCAGCAGCAGATTTATAGTTTGCAATATTTTGTTTCAAAAATAAACCATTTGCTAATTTTTGCATAGCAGGAGGCCAAGCTTTATATGGCTGAAGTTTAATTACTTTAGCATCATCCGAGGATATATGCTTCATTTCTACTAACGCATCCAAAATAGCGTTATTAGAAAGTTCAAATGACTCTATTTTTGTACGAAGTTCTGGAGATATATCTGTATGAGTAGCAAAAAGAGCATCTATTTTTTGTTGAAACACCATAAGCGATACGCTAGATGCACTATCAACAACAGATTGTATATCTTTACGAAGATTACTTGGATCATCAGGAAGTGTGTCTGCAATTTTTGCAAGATGATCAGATAATGCTCCTATAATAACTTTTTCTATAGGAAGATCTGTTTGTCATTCAGGAAGCGCTATAGCAACCTTGCGAAGATAAGCCAACAAAGATTTGTCTGACGTTAATGTATGCCAATCCAATGTGTCTTTGAAAATATCTCTTCGAAACACATGTTCACTATGATCATGCAAAAATGTATCGTACGGACGAGCTCTATCGTCCTTCAAAAAAGAATCTACAAGATCACGTCTTCCATCAATTCACAAAGGGAGATTGCGCTCTTTTGCATAATTTTCAACACTAGTTCCTAACGAAGCTAACAACGAATTCTTCACATCAAAAAATGTATGAGAATGTGATGTGGAATTTGATGAGACAGCTGCAGTATTCACCGACATAAGACTAGGGAAGAATAAAACATATAACAATTATATTCCCGCACCCCAAAAAATGCAAATTTTGTTAGTCTTTTTGTATCGTTTGTGTTTTACCATCCAAATCCTCAAAAACCAGCTTCACAGCAGTCAATTGTATCTCTGCGTCAGGCCCTACATACCCATAGACATTATCTCAGACAATAGGAAGGCCATGATTACTGAGGTGATACCTGATCTGATGTGTCCTTCCTGTCAATATTTCCAAGTTTACAATAGCTGTTTCACCTTGCATAGCGACGTCCACTATTTTACTGATTCCCATTTTGGGCACATAGTAAGGCACTTTTGCATGTACATCTTCCTTGATGTAGTGTGGCAATTCGATGCTATCCAAAAATTCTTGCCCAGCAGGAGTGATGGACACGATAGCACGATAAAATTTGTGAAGATGGACCGCTTCTTTGTCTGTAATTTTTTTTGCAGTCGATTTTTGTTGAAAAAGATGTTTGAAATGTGCCAATCCACGTTCAGATTTTGCGATGATCATAAAACCATCAGTCCCCTTATCCAATCTATGCAAAAGCCCAGCTCTGATAAAGGATCCTATGCTTGGCAAATTCTTATAACGATGGTACAAAAACCCTACCACCGAAGGCTGTTTTACATCCCATACACTATTGGGATGAGAAAGGACTCATTTTGGTTTATCGATCACCAAATAATCCTCAGTTTCCAACATCACGGGAATATCGATCATAGGTGCCTCATCCAAAACCGCCGCATCCAAATATCTAGAGATATCATCAATATGGACGATATCCCCTGATTTGAGTTTGTACGATTTTTTTATGATTCTTCCTGCTACCTGTACCCCTCCTCTAGTCAAGATATGGTGAAAAAAGTTCCTCGAGTATGAAAATTGAGATACCAATCGAGTGTCTACTCTTTCCCCTGTTCCTATATAGGTAATCTCGTGCATAGAGTTAGGATAACGCTAGGAGGATAAAACCAATAGGCCATCAGGATAGGATAGCGAATTTTTACAAGAAAGCAATAGGGATGATATACTCGACCACCGATAGATTTTTATGTACAAATCTATCGGATGTGAGAGGTGTATACTGGCCATCTGCGGAAGCATACAGTATGAACGAAGTGAAATAGTGTGTGACTTCCAAAGCGGAGCAGTATAAATATACGGTAAAATTTGCATTTTTATCGGAGAGCGTATATAATAAGACATATATTTATCCCCTTTATGACACAATGGCAGATCCATTGATGACCGGTAACGTAGAAGCTAAGACTGCTCCAGAAGCACCAAAAGCTGTAGAAACTACGACACCTACATCCACACCAACAGTAGCTCCAGCGACAACAGAAGTTGCGCCTACTCCACAACTCGCAGCACACGAATCTACATCATTAGTAGACACTATTATCAAAGTTATAATTGATGTCATTGCTAGGATAACAGGCAAACCATCTCCAACAGGAGGGAAGGTTCCTACATGGAGATGACAGGAAATAAAACTTAGCAATCTCACAGATGCTGTTGCCAAAGTAGGTAATGCAGTCGAATCTGCAGCCAATACTGCTGTGAGTAAAGCAACAAGCACAGTAAATAAGGCACAAGAGTTTACGCAGCAAGCTGTTACTAAGGCTAACGAAGTGGCACAGACTGCTAATAATGTCGCCCAGCAAGCTGTCGAAAAGACACAATCAGTAGCTGCAAAAGCTAGTGATATAGCAAATACTGCTGTCGAGAAGACACAAGCTGTTACTGCAAAAGTATCAGACGTAGCAAGCAATGTCGCTGAAAAGACACAACAAGTAGCTGACAAGGTACAATCATAATTTAATTCATAGTATTCCACAGATGGCAGATGTAACAAATACCGTCACGGTAAATCCAACTCCATCAGTACAAGTTAAGGTACACGAACAAACCAGAGCTAGGATTGGTAAAATTTTTGTTCGAGGTTTTTTCATTGGTATATTTGGAAGCATCGTATTAGCTATCATATACAACATTATTATCTTCCTCCTGACCCAAAGCACCGTATTGTTTATAGATCTCAATACGATCATTCCTCTCCTCTGATCGGTAGTTGGAACACCATTGGGATTTGTGATGTGATATTATTTCAAAGAAGACAAATGAGATATCTAAAAAAAGCTCCCAATTGGGAGCTTTTTTTGTTCATATACATAGGTATTATTACAATGCAGCCTGCAAATTACGTAACAAGAACTGTACATATTGTAAGATAGACAATTTACGAACAACCACTCTATATCATTCAGGTGTGTAGTGAGCTACCATCATTTCATACTTAATATCAGCTATCTTCTGATCTATAGCACCCAAAAACATCGCATACAAATCTGATCTAGTAGCAAGCGTCGCCCAAGGAGTAAGTATACGAGTCACCACACTCTTTATGGTTTGTAAGGCAGTTGCTGACAATAAAACATCGTCATCACCAAATTTTACTTCAGATACATATTGCAAACATCTTGGAGCTTGTTGCTCTCCCATACACGCCATCTCTGTACATGCACTCAATTCTCCATTTTCAACACTACATGTATTACATCCATCAAAATATGTGCTACAGGTTTGGAGATCCACTTCTGCACATGTTCCATTATATAAGAAATCTGCCCCTGCTGCTTCCATCATACATTTGTTGCCGTAGGTTTCTTGGATAGGATCACAAGGCGTTGTAAAACATTGAATTTGTATTTCACCACACACTGGCATATATTCTTTGGTACATGCAACTGGCTCTAGTCCTGTATCCTCACATTCTCCAGTATAGAGAAACTCTGCATCATCAGCACGTCTCATACAGTCATTGCCATAGGTCTGTGGTTGTGGCATAACTTGTGCACACGCCATACCTTCTGGACAAGCAGGCATAGGAGGCTGTCCACACACAGGAGCATATTCCATAGTACAAACAGTAGCTTCATCTTGAGCAAACCCAAACGATCAGAGAGCAAGACAAGCGAGAGCAAAAATAACAATTTTTTTCATCATAACAAAACACGATATAAAGAGATATTGATTCTATAGAGTACTATAGTATACGATAGATAGCTTTATTCGTGACATACGGGTATGAAAATTGCATACCAAAAAATACAAAAGATGATACTGGATCGATACGATGACAATGCTAGATCACTGCCACGAAGACAAACCACCAATCCATATCAGATCATGGTATCTGAGATCATGCTCCAGCAAACACAAGTTGATAGAGTTATCCCAAAATATCTCCATTTTTTGGAATTATTTCCTACGCTACAGTCACTTGCCGATGCCGATAAGACGACAGTGCTCACAGCACGATCTGGTTTGGGCTATAATTCCAGAGCTCTCAACCTCCAAAAAGCTGCAAAAGCCATAGTACATGAACATAAAAATACCTTTCCTCAGACCAAAGATGAACTCGTCAAACTCCCAGGCATCTGACCATATACCGCAGGAGCTATATGTGCTTTTGCATTCAATCAAGACGTCACCGTCATCGATATCAACATCAAGAGAGTCCTCATTCATCTACTAAAGCTCAATCCAGATATCAGTCCCAAAGATCTCGAAAAAATTGTGGCAGATATATTGCCCACGTGACAATCCAGAGTCTGGTACAATGCACTTATGGACTACGGCGCTCTGGTCCTCACGAGCAAAAAAACCGGGATCAAATCACCTACCCAATCCAAATTTCAAGGCTCCGCTAGACAAGTCAGAGGCAATCTCATCAAACATCTTACCAAATTTGGCCCTATTGCTGTAGATGAAGCTAAGAAAAAATTCTATCACCATGATTTTGATAAAATCGTAGCGAAAATGATCAAAGAATGAACCATTCAAATAAAAAACCAAAAGATCATACTATAGTTGACTTATTGTGTATAATATCTATAATAAAAAACGTAGTTTTATGCTTATCCAAAATTATGTCTATAATAACAATTAAAGGACCTATACAAAATGTCTGATGATTATGACAAACCAAGATGATAATAGCCAAAGTACTCATAGCACTAGGACAGGCACATAGACTGGATTTAAATACAGCTAAAAGCTATGTAGAAACTCAATTAGAGCAAGAAAAATATAGCGTAACACCAACGGAGTATATTATGGCACAAGAAGGAGCAAGACGACGATCTGAACAAGTATGATCTTATGATTTTCTAAATCATCCTGCTAGTACATCAATCGATTTTGTGGCTTCAAAAACTAATAGCATAGCAGAAATAAACGATGAAAATATAGAATTATTTAAAAAATTTATGACTTTATACATCGTACAGAAAATTAGAGAAACACATAAAATGCCATCACAGTATGCCAAAGTAGTAAATATAAAAGGAGATTATAATTTACCAACAATCGTGGTTAAAGCAGCTAAAAATAGCAATATAAATCCTCAGTCAATACACGTATACAAATCATGAATACGAATAGATCTAAAAGAAAAAAAAGCATCATACACTACAGGATATCAACAACCTCGAACTGAGTTTCATATACCAGATCCTGGAGGAGATAAACGAGAAAATCAGGGGAAGAATTCTTTTAATTATAGAATCGCGACACCAGATACGGAAAGCAACAATCAATCATAATCAATATACAATTCAATCAAAAAGGAGCTCTCACGAGCTCCTTTTTTATAATACTATTTCTTATACACCATCGATACAAGTGGATATCCCCATATCGGCTGCAAAAATATATTAAACAATTTCCTCCTCAACTTTATCATCCACAATTCATGATTATTTTCCTGAAATCCAAACTTTTCATAATAAGAAAGCATCTGTCTCCTGCAAAGCAATCAGATCGGCTGATAACGTTGCAACACATACGCAATAAGCTCAGATGCATAGCCCTTACTCCTATGTTGTGGATAGGTATAGACGGTCCCCAGTTCATAACTACTCCCATGTTTTTTGACACTTACAAACGACAATACTTCACCCGTAGCAGATAGACACAACACCAAAATACTATTACGTAGCACCACAAAAAAATCTAACACAGGCACATGAGAAATAATCGTCCATACCACAGAAGGATAACACAAAACATGCGAACTAACAATATGATGCATGCCAAAAAATAAGTTTTTACACTAAAACTTCCTTCAATATTTTCTGATGAATAGCCTGTGGACTCAATAATTTCCCGCTATCATCCTCACAGTCTATCACGATATAATTATCAAAATACGTCGGCAAAATCTCCTTCCCTACTAGAA
>CAZEYI010000018.1:0-10910 GCA_964516785.1 uncultured Candidatus Peribacteria bacterium | reverse complement strand
TATTCTATATCTGATGATGAATATATAAAGGCTTGGAGAGCAGATCTGTTAGCATTTTGGTCTGCTAAAATTTCACCTGAATACCATAAAAATATTTTTGGCAAAGTTTTTGAAGACCTTACTCTAAAAGATCGGTGATTGATATACCCGTTTTTTAATGCTTTGGTCGACAGTTATGAAGGAGATATATCTTCCATTAAACAATATAATGCTATGAAACTTTTTACATCTCAATGATTGCCTGATCCTACTCATACGCGTATTCCTAGACAACAAATAAGGGATTTTCTCAAAAACTATTCAATTAAAAAATATGGAACTCCTGTATATTACGAGTGGCTTGAAAGTCAGTGAATAATATACTAATCCTTGTTTTTTTATCACTAAACGATACAAGCACAATCGTTGTTTTACTATTGTCTTATCATGAAAGATATTGTGCTATTTGGGATGCCAGGATCAGGGAAAGGTACGCAAGCCGAACTCTTATTGGAGAAATTTAAGGGACAATTGAGTTATCTATCGACATGAGAAGTCTTTAGAGCTCTGACAAGTCAAAAGAACGGGATAGGTGATTATGTTAAAGATCGCATGGAGTCAGGTTTGCTCATTAATGATGATATGACGGTCCATTTGTTTGAGGCGTTTTTGTGTGCAGTTAATGATGAAAAAAAACATATGCTTTTGGACGGTTATCCTAGAACTATCCATCAATTGGAGGCTTTCTTGGCTACTGAAAAAAAGAATAATAGGGAAGTGATTGGCATTTTCTTCAAGTTGGATAACGAAGAAGCTATCCAAAGAATGCTCCTTAGAGGTCGTATAGGAGAAACTCGTGAGGTTTTGGAAGTGAGAATACAAGAATACTATGCTAAAACACAGCCTCTCCTTGATGCTTTTGCGCAACATGCAACGCTTATCACTGTAGACGCGACTCCTAGTATTCAGGAGGTGTATGCCAACGTTTTGGATATTCTTGCTTAACTGGATGAAAAAGAAACTTATTATTGCGATAGACGGTTATGTAGCAACAGGTAAAGGCACTACTGCAAAGTGAGTTGCGAAGGCTCTGTGATATACATATCTAGATACAGGTGCTATGTATAGGGCAGTAACACTTCATGCTATCCGTCAGTGATTGATGGATGCTTCTGATTCAGAGAAAATAGCTCTTATGGATCATATAGAGCTTGGATTTTTGTATAACAACAAAACAGATACTTTTGATATGATACTGAATGGGGAAAATGTCGAAACAGAAATCAGAAAGATCAGTTTATCTGAGAACCTTCACAAGATCATAACTATCCCTGGCATCAGGCAAAAACTTGTTGCATTACAACAAAGTTATGGTAAAGACGGAGGAGTGGTGGTTGATGGTAGAGATATATGAACAGTCGTATTTCCACAGGCAGATTTGAAGATCTTTTTGGTATGTGATCTGGAAGTGAGAGTCGTGAGAAGAATGCAACAATTAGCTGGACTTGGATTGCCTGCTGATGAAGAAAAAATCCGCCAAGATATCTCGGTGAGAGATCAGACGGATTACCTAGGAGAGCATGCTGTTAATAAAATGGCTGATGATGCTATTATGATAGATACTTCACATATTACTATCCAAACCCAGATAGAAAAGATAGTTGCCTTGGCACATAGTGTGCTATAATATATTGACGATCAATCTCACTGCTGCATATGAAATTAATACTATACCTATACCGATACCAGCTCCAATAATGATCTGGTTTGCTTGGCTTACTTTTTCACTGTCCCCGCTTGCTGTCATGAGCAAGAATCATCCATACACTAGCACGCCCATTGCTATTGCCCCCATGAAGAATCGGAGGTATTGGTTTATGAATTGAAATACGACAAACAATGTGGATTCGTCACCTTCCACAACTGGGTTTTGGACGTTGATATCTGCATTTCATCCTGCAGGGGGTACTTGTATAACTATGGCAACCGTATAATTGAGTCCCATGAGTGCCGCTAGGAGTAGAGATACTCGTATTTTTTTCATGCTATTTAAAATCCAGGTAAATTATTTATTGTGCCTATTGTTATTGAGTTTACGAGATTTATGATTGCTAGACTGGCTAGTGCTATAATAAGCCCCATTGCGATATATATCAGATCTTGTCTTGCGCTACTAGCATCTTCTCACCCAGCGGCAGCCATATATCTGATACCATTGTATATAGTCATAGTTGTCGCTAATACTACCAATATTCTCAACAAAAATTTGGTAAATCTTACGATAAGTGGAGGTCTGTTTTGCAGTACATTGCTGTTGAATGCTTGTATATCCCAATCTCATCCTATGGTTCCACAAAACTGACTCATTTGTGATTGTAAGGGACCATTGAATAGCAGATATGAATGTGTTGTTTCGTTTGGACCATAGAAACATCATACCCCTGCATGTCCTGTAGGGTCTTGTCCTGCTGGTTTCATCCAATCTCATTGGAGTTGTTGTTCACAAAAATTTCTTTTGAAGTTGGATACCAAACTCCCGTTTATGAAGCAACCTTGTCCTGCATTATCATTCATTTGTAGATTGAGTGTCGTTGATTCTCTCAATAGTTCATTACCTACTGCTTGTTTGTTGGTTCATAGATTGATAATTTGTTGTTGTGCTCTGGATGGGAAAAATCATTGTTCCAAAAAATCCCCTTGGCTTCCTCCCATGGTAGATTCGCTACTTGCTGCTGTCCATGCTATGCTATGTGTCAGTAGCACCACTATACCTACTATTGTGTACCATATTTTTCTCATGGATTACAATTGTTGGAGTAAAGCGTCTGCTTCTGCATCTTCTTTTTGATCATGAGCAGCTTCCTGTGCTTTGATTGATTGCATTTTTTGTGAATATTGCCCTTCTTCAAATTTTTTGACAAACTTTTCCTTTATATCAGTCTTTTTTTCTTCATATTTTTTCTCTATTTCAGCTAATTTTTCTTTTTCTCTCATCAAAATATCCTTGAGTTTATCTATCTGTTCTTGGTTCATCAATGGTATCAGATTGAACCAACTTTGTTTGTCGCTATCTTTATCCATAGATCTAGATCTTAGGATGAGCTCTATGATATCAGGCATAGTCTGGAGTATATTTTCTGCTATCTGAAAACTAGCTGCTTTATCTCGTAAGTCTTGCGGTAGTTTTGTTTGGATCAGATTTGTGTTTGGCATAGTAGATGGATGAATACATTAAATTTTTATTTTATTGAGTATATTTTCTGCTTCTTGTTCTTCGACCTCATGGTATTCTTGTGATTTTTTTTGTATAACAGGTACCTTTTTCATGTTTTTTTTGATGGTTTCTAGTTCTTTGTGTGATATCCATCTTTTGCCTTGTTTACTATTGCTATATGTCTCTTGCATCATGATATAGTGATATAAATGCTATTGTCCAAGCGGATTGTTTAAAAACAATCAATCGAGTTCTTTTGGATCAATGATATTTGCTTCAGTAAGTCTCTGAGCGTATTTTTTAAGACTGATCATGCCAATAAGCGATGATGTTTCGATAATATTGTCCAACTGAGCGATTTCTCTCTTTTTGATATTGTTTTTGATGGATGTCGTATTGAGCATTACTTCGAATATACCTACTCTAGCGTTGTTGTCTTTGGTTTTTACAAGGACTTGTGATTGGACGCCAATGAGTGCTTCGGCAAATCTATCTGCCACACTATTTTGTACTTCAGGTGGGAATAGTCCTATAAATCTATTGATAGTATGTGATGCCGAACTTGTATGTAAGGTGCTAAATACCAAATGTCCTGTTTCGGCTAAACTTAACGTTGCTTCTGCTGTTTCTCTATCACGAATTTCTCCAACAAATATGATGTTGGGGTCTTGACGCATTGCGGCTCTCAGTGCGTTGGCATATGATCGAGTATCGTGACCTATTTCTCTTTGTGAAATGATAGATTTCTTTGCTTTAAATAGGTATTCTATAGGATCTTCGATGGTGATCATGTTTTCCTCTCTGTTTTGGTTTATATACTCAAGCATTGCCACCAAAGATGTCGATTTACCTGATCATGTAGGTCATGTTACTAGATACAATCATTTTTTGGCGCTCAATACATTTTTCTTGATACTATCAGCGATGTCGTTGAAAATTAAGTCTTCTATCTGTCTAGGCTCATTGTATATTTTTCTCATAACTACAGCCATTTCTCCCGTTTTGAAGTAGGCGTTTACTCTGTATGATGTCCCTGATTTTGATGTGAAGGCAAAGTCATTATCTTTGTTTCACAAAAAATTATCAAATCTTTGAGGATCCCCATCCAATAATTGTCTGATAATAATCTCCATAGCTTCTATGCCCAATACTCCAGCATCCTCCTGTCTGTTGATCTCCCCGTTTATTCTAAAGGCTACCGCTTGGTTTGCAGATAAGTGAATATCAGAAATATTTGGGTTTGCTTCTGCTATTTCTAAGATTTTTTGTACATCAAATACGTTGGTCATGGTTTTGTGGTATAATAAACACTTTTATTATATGGATACTGTGTTTTTTTGTCAAATTTTATGTGTATTTATGCTGTTGCAAATTTAACATTTTTTGATATACAAACTTTGATTTATATTTTGCACTTGTGTGTATGAAAAGACTGCTCTTCCTCTCTGGTATTTTGCTGTTATTGTCGGGCTGTGGTTTATGGCAGAAACAAATAGGCTTTTCGTATGATGATCTTCGCAGTCAATTTGTGTCACAAAATTTTTCTTCACCTTTGTTTTCAAATACTATTGTCGCCACTGGACAAGGGTTTCGTGAAAGATTGCAGTTACAGATCGGAGGATCAGATGATGCTATGGATGTTAAACTACTGTTGCGTGGACAAAAAGATTTTTCAGAGTCAGGAGCTATTGGTAGTTACTTCTATGATATAGATTTTTTGGATAAAGCCGAAAATCTACCTGTGCGTGGCTCTGGAGATATTTTGTATGTTTCTAAGGATGGAAAGGAGTACTTGAGGACAAATACTACAAAGATAGACCTAGGGACTGGTAACGCAGAGGGAATTATGGTCCAACTTATCGTCGACGCACTTAGTAAGAAGCGATTGTATATAGATAAGCCTGGATTTGTGCAAACTTGGATGTTTGCATTACCAATACATAACTACGTACATATTTTACCTCTTGGTATACGCACTATTTTTGTGAGTAATTTCTTAGCTCCTTGGTCTCAAGAATCTGACGCCTATAGCGTTAATGGATCGTATGACATCCGAAATCAATTTATGCCATTTGTTGCTTCATCGGGCTTTGCGTTTGCTGGCACACTGTGAAGCGATGGGGCTAGTCATTCTTTTGATCTTGAGCGCTTTATTTTTGGTGATCGAAAATGACTTGGTAGTTTGGCTGGGGGTAAGGGTAACTTGGTTTTGCAAAGTGGGGATGCTCAATATAGCATTACATGGGAGGATGCACCTTATGGAGCCATAAATATTGCTATTGCTTATGACGTGAAAAGTGCCAAACAATGGCAAATATCGGCTACTCTTAGACAAAAAACTATGAGTGATGGAGGCTTGCTTTGGGCAGCAAAAGGAACGCTTTCTCTTTTGACGTCATCTACTTCTGCACATTATACTACCCTTAATTTTCAGGGTAACTATTCTCTAAACTCTCAACAAAATATAGATATTCGCGTACCTACTAATGCTTTGTTAATTAGTCAGTTCTTTGGTGATGAATTTGGATTGGGTGCTATTTTAGATCAGTAGTGTATTGTGTTATGTTTGTACAAAAGAATATACAAGGGAAAGAAACCCCAAAAACTTGGTATCGTAAGCTTTTGACTCCAGTATTGGCTATATTTTGTGTGTTAGCTATATTTTTTGTCGGACGTGCTTTGCTCGTCTATGCACAAGCAGCTCTCGGCTTCTTGTCTGCTAATACAGTACAAGTAGTCAGCAAGAATTTCTGACAGGATATGCAAAAGGATAATTTTGGCAATATCAATATCTTGCTTATCGGTCATGGAGGTGTGGGGCATGACGGATGATTATTAGCAGATACCATTATCGTTGCTTCTCGAAATCCAGAAAAAAATGCCGTTACTATGATATCTGTTCCTAGAGATTTGTACGTTGACATACCAGAACATACTATATCTGGTAGAATAAATTATGTATTTGCTGCAGGGTATCAGAAGTTTGGTACTTTGGATGGGGCAGCTAGGATGCTCTCTCAAGAAATATATGATCTTACGTCATTGAAGATACCTTACTATGCTGTTGTAGACTTTGGTGGATTTAAGGATGTTGTAGATGCTGTATGAGGTGTAGATGTGAATGTACCTGAAAGAATATATGACACTACCTATCCTAATGCTGAAAATCGCGGCTATGAGACGTTTTATGTAGAGAGATGATTGCAACATTTTGATGGAGAAACTGCGCTTAAGTATGCTAGAAGTAGACACACTACTTCTGATTTTTCTAGATCTGCTAGACAGCAACAGATCATCCAAGCAATAATTACGAAACTTCTATCTAGTCCAGATATTCGCAATGTATCTACCATCAAAAAACTTTATGCCCAGTATACGTCTATGGTAAAAACAAATATTAGTCTCAAGGAAATTATAGGTATGCTCCAATATGTCTTTAGTCTGCAACATATATTTAACTTTGGATTGACAAGTGAATGTGGTTATCGTAGTTATGAATCATCTAAGCCAGGATGCTTCTTGTATGTACCTAGTAGAGATGCGTTTAATGGAGCTTCTGTTATGATAGTTAATGGAGCAACTGCTAGTGATCTTGACAATTATGCCTATACTCAAAATTTTGGATATTTTGTTGCACACAATCAATGATATCTTATAGAAGCTGCACAAATTGGCGTTAAAAATGGTATCACCAAAGATTTTGCTAGATCTTTGGGTAAAAACAATGAATGACAAGCAACACAAATTGGTGTTAAGCTCGTCAAATATGGATTTACTGTTGTCAATGCTGGTAATGCTGATACCGGCTCGGATACGACAAGCATAATTATCTATGGCACTTGAGAATATCCTGAAACTATAAGTGCTTTGCAGAAATTTCTTCCTATACAAAACATTGTTCGCAACCCGAATGCTATGACCTGACTTGATATGGAACTTATATTGTGAAATGACTATTTGCAGCAACTTACAGGAAGTTTTAACTACAATATGTAGTCTGTATGACAACTATTATTGCTCGGCAAGATTTTATGCATAGAATGGGTCTTGACGTCTCATATTCTGAAGCTTTATTGGAGCAGGCTATGACTCATAAATCATATGCAGCTGATTTTAAGCAACATGTGCCTGACAATGAAAGATTAGAATTTCTTGGAGATGCTGTTTTGTGAGCAGCTATTAATAAGCTTTTGTATCAACATTTTCCCGATCTAGCAGAATCGTCACTTACTTTATATAAAATAGCACTTGTTAGAGAGGAAACCTTGGCGCGTGTTGCTAGAAACATTGGCCTATCTCAGCTTATATTAGTGAGTAGAGGAGAAGAAAAGGTAGGAGGAAGAGATAAAGACGTTATTTTAGCTGATTGTCTGGAAGCTTTTTTGGGATTTTTGTTTTTGGAGTTCTCTTTTGAGACGACTTTGTCTTTTGTTGAAAAACAGATATTCCCCTTGGTGCATGACCTCAACAATATCGCTCCCAAAAGTGCAAAGACTCTTTTGCAAGAATGGACGCAAGCAGAATATAAGGAGACACCGCATTATATCGATATTATTGCAAAAACAGATGCGAAGGGCAATGCCTTAGAGTACTCTTCTCAAGTGCATGTTCACAATAAGTTTATCGCAGAAGGATTTTGACCAAACAAAAAGAAAGCTCAAGAAAATGCTGCTACTCAAGCATATTCTCTTTTACTGGCTTGAAAGTAGCTGTCGAATATCTAGTATCTTGCTCATATTTATATTGTCTTTGATTGGATGAAAAAGTTTGAAATTATTTCTAGGAGTTATTTGTGGTTGTTGATAGGATTTGTGATTATGGCTGGATCAGGAATATTGTTCTTTACTAACATGAGATTTTCTGTTGAGTTTACTGGCGGTATGAATGTCCGTTTAGCTACACAATTATCTGCAGATTTTGCTATGCAAACCCAACAATTTCTAGCAGATGCTGGCTATCCTGAGGCTAAGGTTGCTGCACAAGCATCGGCTACTTATTCTGATGTTGTTATAGCTACAGATGTGTCTGATGATGCCGCTATGAATACGTTGGCTCAGCAAATTAAATGATATCTCTTGGAAGAGAAAATTGTGGCCAGCGAAGCAGAAATTATACAACTTTCTGTTACCGGACCTAGTGTGTGAGATTATATGCAATCTGCTGCTGTCAGAGCTATACTTATAGGACTGCTCTTTATGACGATATATATGCTTTTTGCTTTTGCTACTATTAGAAAATTTGTGCCACCAAGTATATTGGCTATTGTTACGGTTGTTACTATGTTCTTTGATATATTTACACCTGCAGGTGCTTATGGTTTGCTTATGTGGATCAATCCTACAGTACAGATCAATACAATATTTATCGTAGCTATACTTACGACTATGGGGTATAGTATTAATGATACTATTGTGATCTTTGATAGAGTTAGAGAAAATGTGGATCTTCTTGGAGAAGGAGCAAAAAATGTCTCATTAGCTAAAGTCTTTGAAAGTAGTTTGCGACAAAGTATGAGAAGATCTTTGATGACTGGATGAGCAACATTGCTTGTTATCGTGACGATGTATATTTTTGGTACTGGAGATATGAGAGACTTCGCATTTACTATGGGTATAGGTATATTGTCAGGTACGTATTCTTCTATATTTATTGCTGCACCTTTGGCGTATCTTTTGTTGCGTAAAAAGATTGTAGCATAAATTGTCTGTCTATGATTGCTCATTTTTCTGATGAAGCGTTTCTATATGTATGGAAGCCACATGGCGTTCCTTCTACTTTTGGTAAAACATCTAGTTTTCTAGAGAACATTGTTTCTATGGATTTTTTTGTAGAACAAAAAAAAGCTTTTGCTATAGATGAGGAATATGGATTGGTTAATAGGCTAGATAACGATACTGCTGGGTTGTTGTATTTTGCTCGTACAAAATCCATATATGATCGCTATATTGCTGCTCAGGATGCTTGAAGAGTTACCAAGCACTATATTGCCGCCTTGTCAGGAGAAGTTGTACAGGTTCCCTTATTGATAGCGTATCCTATTGCACATCATCGTTATCATAGTGATCGTATGGTAGTTCGTCTTTCTCTAGATGATGATGCTCTGATCCGTGGCCAATGGCACACTACTGAGACCTCTATAGAATCTCTATGATACGACCCTATGAATAATATGACCTGGCTTCATGTTATGATATCAAAAGGAGTGAGGCATCAAATTAGATCTCATCTTGCGAGTGTTGGATTGCCTATCATAGGTGAAAATTTATATAAGAAAAAAAAGGACGCTAGGGCCCTTCATCTCTGGAGTGTCTGACTTACTGTTGATTTGTAAGATTTTCTCGGACACTTCGTATTAGTGACATATTGAGCATAGATAAATTTGTTCATGATATGTTTTGGCTTGTTGGCAATCCTGCTGCCAATCTCATATCTTGTCGTTTTTCAAAATTATGTTTATAGTTTGCCATATATCCAATCCTATCTCCTATATATGACAGTATTTTGGATCATAATATATACTGTACGTATATGTTGTTTCGTAGTTTGTTTTTGATCTTATTTTCCGTATAATCTGCCTTTTGTTGTCTATAATTTTGAACTAACTTAGCTTTATACTCGATTAGTGATTGACTGAGGAGCCCTGTGTATAAGATGCCTGTGGTTTCTACTATTAATCCAGAACCACCTATGCGTACAATAGTGGCTGATTGGCTATATATATCATAGATATCTCCTCTAGGGGATTGTAAAAATAGAGCACTATTACTCAGCGGGATGCTTGATGTAAATTGTATCTCTAGGTTCATAGGAAGATCCATATTTGTTTGTATGGTTTGTGTGATAGGTATGTTTTGCTCTATGCTATCATTTACCCCATTTTTTATAGATATGTTTGCCTGAGCTTCTTGTATTACTAACATAGGCTCATTTATATATATATGTAATTTGTTTTTTTGCTGATTGTAAAAATCGTCTCGTCATGAGATATCTTCATGAAAGGGACTGGTAGCTATCATGATACTTACTATACTTATTCCTAGAGAGAGTATTATCAATATGCTACGAATCCATGCTTTTTGGATCCACAATACAGCATACAATCATACTATAGATAATGCGCTTATTAGAAACATATATATCTGCGCACCATATTGATCGTATATTATAATTTTGCTTAGACTTATGATGTGTATGATACTCAAAAATCCTATTATAGCTTTTGATTGTATTGTTTTTTCTGGTCGTATAGTAGCCCCCACAATGACACTTGCTGCTGTATATATGATATATCGATTATATCTATCTATCCATTGTAGTATATCTTGCACATCATGTCCGTATTGTATGATCAAATAATAGCCAATTGCTGCAGCTAATAATGTATATATAGTATATATAGAGATTCTTTTCCCCATTTATTGTAAGGTAATACAAAGACTACAGTGTTGATGTGATTGTATAAGTTTTTTGCAAGCATCTCCATCAAGTGCTTGTATAATGAGGCACTGTTCATTTGTTTTCTTTAGTTTTTTTCCTTCTTGTTGATAGCCGTGGGCGTAATTTATTTTTTTTATATTTTGGGCGTATTTTTTTTCTGATAACATCTTGATAAATTGTTTGCACTCACGATTGTTTCATCAAAAAAAAGTCATTAGATACATCAGACTATTTACTTATATAAAATGCTTTACGGTTTTGTAATAGAGAAAAAATATAT
>CAZEYI010000017.1:0-11081 GCA_964516785.1 uncultured Candidatus Peribacteria bacterium | reverse complement strand
ACCTTACCCTGAGCAAAGGCTCATCGCAACAGGAAAACCACATGTTCTTTTTTTTCTGATATCGTACGAATCACTGCATCAGTAAAACGCTCTCGACCTATTTTCTGATGCGAAGCAGGTTCGTTTGCTCTCACAGTAAGAAATGCATTCAACAATAACACTCACTGCTCTGCTCGTTTCGTTAAATTTCCATGTGTCGACATAGTGATGCATAAATCACTCGAAATTTCTTTGAAGATATTTTGCAATGAAGGTGGCTGCTTGACTCCATCAGGGACAGAAAAGCTCAATCCATGAGCTTGTCCTGGACCATGATACGGATCCTGTCACAATATCACGACTTTCACATCATCAAAAGCCGTCGTATCAAAAGCACAAAAGATATCTGATCCCGCTGGATAAATAATCTTGCCATCCTCCTTTTCCTTCAGTAGAAAGTTTTTAATAGCAACAAAATAATCTTGAGCAAATTCATCAGATAATACAGCATATCGACTTGGATCTATACGAACATTCATAAACAGTAGATAGGCAATAAACTACATTAAACATACAGATACTGATCAGAGAAACAATAGATGAAACGCTTGCAACACAACGGCATTTCACTACATTATCCCCCGTACCAAAACATGTATCGCTCCTGATGTATATCAGGGGAGGAAAGTCCTGACACTCACCAACAGATAACATCTAACAGATGTTGAATCCCTATCGAGGGTAAATGAAAGTGCCACAGAAACGAAAACTAACTTGCTTCAGCAAGTGAAAGATGCAACGCGAGGATGGCGTAAGCCTACCTCTCCTGAATGCAGATGATTTTGCATCAGTGGTAAACCATATCTGGTGCAAGCTTACCTTATGGGAAGTGCACAATACTTGGCATGACCAAGTTTAGAGAAATGATACAATAACACAGAATCAGGCTTATGTTTTGATACAGATTATAGGGCCATAGCTCAGGGGTAGAGCGGAAGTCTCCAAAGCTTCGCGTCGCGAGTTCAAATCTTGCTGGCCCTGAATAAAAAATCCCGAACCAATTGGCGGGATTTTTTATATATCATCAAATATAGTTTTAATCTACAAGCAAGGCTGCTCTATATAACAACAAGGCTAGTGTGCCTCTCGTAACTGGAGCATTTGCTCCATCCATAGTATTTGATTTCAGAATGCCAAGATTATAAGCACGTTCTATATAGGGCTTGTACCATGTGACGCTATCTTGTCTTGCTGGTTCTTCATCCAAAGCTCTGAGTACTATAACCACTGCCTCAGCCTTAGTAAGAGTTCCAAATGGGAAGAACTTCCCGTCAGATCATTTAAATACTCCCAATGCACAGGATTCCAATATAGAAGAAATCAAACTAGCATCAGCATCGCCAACATCAGTAAACGAACAGTGAGATAGCGAAGGTACTGATTGTCCCAATATATTCTTTACAAACGAGACGATAAATTTAGCTGCCTCTTGTCTAGATAGATAGTCATTTGATCTAAAGGTAGAAACTGTATTAAATACCGTTAGTTTGGTCGTATACAAATACTGGATAGCCATCTCCAACTCAGTCTGCACCTTAGCCACAAAAATAGGTTTTAACACAGCAAAAGCTTTCAGTATTTGAGATTTATCAGTTGATCACAATTCCATATATCCGTATATGCCTTGTAAGAAATCGTTGAAAGCAGAAGTATAATTTTCTCTTTGCTCCTTAGATAATACTACACCAGATAATTTATCAGAAAACAAAGTGATCAAAGATGACTTAAAGATCAAACCTCTCGTAGTAGTAAATGGAGGTATTCTGAGTAATAATGAGCTATCTCCAATCGACAATATCTGTGTTGTATAAGAACCCTGGTCTTGACCCAAAATTTGCATAGAGGCATTTTCTTCTGACTGATCGCCTTCTTCTGATGTATCATCAGATGTATCCGAACCTCATCATGAGCTTCCTCATCATCCAGAACTTCATCCACCGCCACTAGATCCACCTCACCCTCCAGATGGAGCGGCTTCTGTTGTAACAGTAAAAGTAAATATAGAAGATCCTACAGTAAGGTAGGCTACTTTACTCGTGCTATATGATGAAGATGATGTAAGACGAACTTGTACAGTGTTACCAGAGGATATAGTAGATGAAGCGCTAGTAAATCATCAACCATTGATCGAATATTGTCATCCTCCAGATACAGTTATATCTACAGGTACTTCTATACCTGATATTGTTACAATATTTGATAAAGTAACCGTAGAACGATCCACATTCGTTTGTGTTGTAAAACTTACACTATCGGGAGTTCTGTCATACAGATCTATCAATATAGTAATGCCTGTCGTCACAGTATTGTCTGACACATCAACCCCTGTTACAAAGAATGTATGATATCCAGACGACAAAAGGTATGTCATTGAAAAATTACATGTAGATATGGATCAAGCAAAATTACAACCAGTGTATGCAACACTATTAATATACAAACCACTCAAATAATATCCATCAGCAAAGACCCCACTCAATACAAAGGAACTTCCATAATTAATATATCCAGAATAGACATTTATAGCTAGAGTAGGGACAGAATCGTGAACAAGAAATCATGTATTCCCAGTCCAGCTAGCATAATCAGTATATATAGTGATATCAACATCTTTATATCATTCCCCTGGAGACAAATCCACAGAAACAAGTCCGGAAGAAGCACTTAAAATTCAAGTGTATATAGCAGACAATCCAGTACCATCAATAGAATAATACGCTGGATATTTATCTGTATACAAAATTATATCCAATGGATCCTGAATAGTTGGTGTTCACGATATCGCAAACGAGCCAGATAGAGTAAATGCCTGCAATACTCCATACAGATCAACTCTACGAGAAGATCATACAGTTCCTGATAGAGCAGCAAGATAATCACTATAGTTCAAGATAATATCTTTAACCTGAGTTACACTAAGTGTCGGCATATAACTCCAAAGCAATGAAGCAACTCATGCTACATGCGGAGCCGCAAACGATGTTCATCATTGAGAGCTTATGATACCAGGAGTATCTCAGACAAAAGCTAGTGAGGTTATATTTTCTCATGGAGCAAGTATATCTATATATGCAGTACCATAGTCAGAAAAAGAAGCTAAAGCATCAGACTGATTCGATGCTCCCACACACAAAACATTTGCCAAATTGAAATCACAAGGATAGACATTGTATACCCCACTACTGTGCAAATCGTCACCATTACCAGCAGCAGCTACTACCAAACCAGGAAATCATGCAATACTATTGTATAACAAAGAATCAAATCCTGTACCACCAAAGCTAGCATTCAGTATGCGAGCACTATTGTATTCAGCAAAATCGATTGCATTGATTATAGATGATGTGGTAAGATTCCTACCACTACCAGCCCTCAAAGCCATCAGATGTATATTTGGATTTATACCTGCTATATACAAACCATTATCTGATTCTGCTCACAAAATACCTGCTACAAAAGTTCCATGCCAATCTTGGCCAGTGATAGTTGATCCGGTATAGGGATGTGGGTCTAAATCATCAGCCCAAAAATCATATCATCACAAACAAGATCACAATACAGCACCTGTATAGCTCAAACAATTAGTTCAATCCCAGATACGGTTTATAAGTTCTGGATCATTATAGGCAATTCCATTATCAATAACTCCGACAATAGTTCCACTAACATTGTCATCATCGATTCCTGAAAATAAAGTAAGACCTTGAGTCCAACCTATATCAGCGCCCGATAGTCCAGATTCTCCTTCAATAGTCTGTCATGTATTATATAATCATCGCATATAACCAAAATATGGATCATTTGGTAAAGATGAAAAGGTATATACATAATTTGGCTGTACAAAAGCAATCGTTGGATCTGCAGAAAGTCTATCTATAGCATCTTGCACCGTTTCTCCAGACAAAGATACTACCACAATATCTTGACCCCCCACATCATGAGAAAATAATCAATAATCCCCTTGTGAGTAGTCATACTGAACGATCACCTCATCAGGAACAAAATCTTGAGCTACAACTGGAGCCAAAAGTAACATAGACAATCACAATAAAATACTCGTACGCATTATACAAAAAATCAAAGCATAAATATACTACACTTTGATATATGGGTAATGAGCTAAATTGCAAGAATTATTGATCCAAACTTGTGGTATAATTTTGTAATTGAGATGATAAGACCAAGAGTTTTTGTAAAAGCTCTTTTTTTACCAATGGGAAATAATCTACTATCATAGAAGTATTTGATACCAAGAGCGATTGTTTGGCTGCGAGAATTTGATGTAATTGAGATATCCTACGCAGCTGTAAAGTCGTCGCAACAATAGATATGCGGGCACTTTCTTCACATGATCATGCAGCCATGGATTTTTGAAGAGCAAGATCGGTAGCTTCTTGATCAAAATCTGACAAAGACGCAAAGAAAAGTTCATCAGCTTTTTTCTTTTCATCTATACATGCAGCTCTTTCATCATTAGCACGATCAATAGTTTCTTGTAGGGTTGCTGTATATCCATCTACCAAATTTAATATTTGAGTAAGATGCGAAAGATGCCCGCTAAGATACAATCATTTATCTGCAACAAAATTAAGTTCACCAACAACATCAAAACGAATACCATCTTCAAGCATTTTTATATAATCTACAGGACCAGATACAGATCACGTAAGTGTAGTTGTATCATATGCCAATAAGAGATGGCGGCGCACCAAAGCAAAAGATAAGCTAGTAGGAAATTGGACAGCATCATACGCTTGTGATCCATATAGAGTATTTGTATTATCTGCAGTACTATCGACAATTCCATAGTCAGCAAAAAGCACACTTGATGATAATGTGAATAATACCAATATTCCTAGAAATTTTTTACTGTATCACATTGACCAGATCAGCCATAGGAAGATAAATAGATGCAACAATCACACCAATAAGACTCGCTACCAATATCATCAATATTGGTTCCAATAAAGTCATCAATATGCTCAACTTTGTATCCAATAAAGTATGATAGTAAAGTGAAACACTTTGTAATATGGTAGCAACGTTCCCTGTTTTTTCTCAAACCGCTATAATTTGTACCAATATAGGATCAAACAATGGACTATTTTCCAAAGATTCTGCAAAAGAAAATCCATTTTCGATATTTTGTTCAACATGGTACATCTTTTGCTTGTAATAATAGTTTTGAAATATCTGCTGCAAAAGTTGCAAACTGATAACAGAATTAAGTCCAGCTTGACTAAATTGAGACAACAATTTACTAAATCTATACATATAAAATGTTTTGACAACACCTGATATACCTGGTAAGACAAGGACTATCTTATCTATCAACATAGTAAAAGGCAGTATATGTACATACGCAAAACGTACAAGAGCCACCAATCATAACAATATAGCCAATCATATAGCCCAATATGTTTGCACAAATGCTGATGCATGCAACACAAATAAGGTAATACTAGGCAACGACGATTGTTCTGGGAAGAGCGAGACTATAGTCGGCACGACATATATGAGCAATATAACGATAGCCACAAAAGAAAAGAGTACCAATACCGCAGGATAGGTAATCGCTTTCATTATTTTCTGAGATATCATCTGAGTATTTTCTAATTCTAATGCTATATCTTGTAAAACATCTGGCATAGTACCAGTAAGTTCTGAAGATCTTACAAGAGCTACTTCATCTGCAGCAAAAAAATATGGATGATTGGACATAGCGCCAGCAAGCCCAACTCACTGAGTCAGTTGATCTATAAGATCAGTCAAAATAACGCGCATTCATCTCTGGTGCTCTGAAGCATGGATAGCAACCAAGCTATCTCTCAAACCAAGTCCAGCTCTCTGTGAAACAGCAAGAAGTCTAAAAAAATTCACCTTAGTCTTCAATGAAGGTTTCTGAAGTTTGATGAAGAGTTTTTCAGCAAGTCCTGCTTTTATGATATCCATAGAACAATACTTTTAATTAAACATATTTTGGTTTAACCAATCTATATAACTCATCCAAGGATATTTCTCATTGGATTACTTTAAATATACCATCTCTTTCCAAATTAATCATCCCATGTTGTAGTGCATAATCCTCTACTTCAAAGGCAGACTTCCCATTAAGCAAAAGATTTTTGATATCTGGAGTATAATCCATCATCTCAAAAAGACCTACTCTACCTGCATAACCATTTTCATCGACAGGCACATAAGCCATTCCATCTTTGACAAAAGCATTCCATTGCTCGGGAGTAATTCATCTCACAGCAACTTCTTCTTTGAGTATATCTGGAGAGAATGCTTCTAAATTTTTGCTAGCCCATTGATAAAACTGCGTATCTTTGACAGACACATGCAATTTGGTAGCAGGATTGAGCTTTCTAAGCAATCTTTGTGCCATCACCAAAGTAAATGTACCGGCAAGCATATATGGCTTTGCTCACAAGTTATATACTCTCGTAATAGTTTCTGCTGCAGAATTTGTATGGACCGTCGAGAACACCAAATGTCAGGTCATGGCAGATTCCATAGCCATGTCCAAGGTTTCCTTATCACGAATTTCTCAGACCATCATAATATCAGGATCCTGTCTAAGTCATCCTCTCAATCATGAAGCAAAAGTAAATCATATATCAGTTCTAATCTGTGCTTGACTGAGTCCTTCCATTTTAATTTCTACTGGATCTTCATAGGTCACGATATTGACGTCAGCAGTATTGACTTGTGTCAGACACGCATACAATGTCGTCGTCTTACCCGAACCAGTAGGACCTGTTGATAATATAATCCCATTTGGATCTTGCAAATGTGCCTGCAAAATAGCAGCATTCCTTCCTACCACACCCAATTCTGATAAAGTAGGAATAGTCTTGGACTTATCTACAATACGCATCACCAACTTTTCTCACCAAACCGTAGGAAGTGTATTTGCTCTCAGATCAATTTCTTTGTTAGTAAGAGTTGTCGTAGATACTCTTGCATCTTGCGGCAATCTTTTCTCATCAGGCCTCATTTGTCCTGATTCTATCTTAAACTTAGAAACAATACTTTCATGCAAGCTCTTCGGATATTGCACAAGTTCTTGCATCACGCCATCCACTCTTACTCTCATACGACAATAGTTTTCCAAAGGTTCTATATGGATATCTGAAGCTCATTTTTCTACAGATACAGTCAAAAGATTATCAAATATTTTGACTACATCTGACTGTAAAATAGCATCGTCCAATTGTTGTTTATAGTCCACTCATGCAATCATAGGATATTTTCGTAGGTATAAATATACTACAAGTATAGTCTACAAAGCCACAAAAAGCAAAAAAACACACACCAAAATAGCCATAAAAAACATACAGGTAACCATCGGTTACCGGCAGCACCACATCCAAACATAAAATAAAGGATATGTCAACTAATTGTGGACCAGTAAGTCGGCTATCTTGCTAAATAACCCAACCTATACTATAATAGTCGTACTATAGTTACTTTAGGTAAGGCTCTACTACAACACTTATCAAAGAAGGTAGCTATGGTGGAGGACTTTCCTCCTTAAATACCATCGCGATCTGATACCCACCGGAACCGATGGAAAAACGGGGAGGGCTACAGGATACTCTATACGATCTATGAGAATATACGCTACAAGCTTATCTTCTCATCGGCTGTATGAAGCTGACCTGCTGCCCTCACCATAGGGCACAAGGTTTACCTTGTGCTTTTTCTTTACAAAAAAACAAAAGTCATGCTGGACTCGATCCAGCATCAAGAATAAGAAAATATAATCTAAGAAAACAATAATTTTTTAAATTCCCCCAATGCACCTTCTTTCTCCAGCCTAAATATATAATTAGCAAAATCTACATCTCTACACTTTTCCGACTGCACAAAAGTAATAAACTCATCAAAACTTACATAACGTAATTCCAATTCTTCTCCACCAACATCCAAAGATTGATTTCCATGAACAACACAATTTTTAGCAATATAATAATACAGCACATAATCTATTTTAGACGCAGGAGAAAAAGACTGACATAATATTAAATTGTCACTAACAATACCTGCTTCTTCTTCCAGTTCTCTTTTTGCTCCAACGACTGGATCTTCTCCAGATTCCAGACGCCCTCACAAGAAAGTAAGATACCAGTCTTTCCCTGGCTGTCTTTCATACGATAATACAATTTTATCATCTATCACAGGGATAACCAAAGCCGTATGTGGCCTTCCTGCTGCTTCAAAAATTTTTGTGGTCCCATCAAACATTTCTTGTTCCCACTGATAGACATCAAAAAGGACTCCAGAAAACACTTTTTTTGCATGCGATGGTATTTTTGCCATATGAAAATCAATATTATAAAGCCTGCAATCTCTGCACTACTCTATCCTTGCCCATTACTTGCATCACACTATACAAATCCGGCGTTCTAGCTGAGCAACACAACTGTACTCTCAAAAACATCGCAAGATCTCATATTTTCCCGATATATCATCCTTCCTTAAATTCTTGATTACTAGCAGCAAACCCAAATTCTTTACCAAATGACTTCAGTTGTTCAAACCATGATTGTGTATCCATATTCAAGTCTAATATACTGACGTATTTTGCCACAATTTTTTGCAACAATTCTTTAGTCATAAACTCAGGCAACGCGGGCTTAATAGATTGCATCGCTTCCCATTCCTCATCAAAGAAAAACAAGACATTTGGAGCTATATCCATGTAGGTATAATACCTCTTTGGATCTTTCTCGGTCAGTCTCTCAATACTAAGTGCAGCTAAAGCATAGCTAGAATCTTGTTCCATATAAGCAGCAAGCTTGCTATCATATTTCTTTGTCCATGCCAGAGTCTTATCGAACAATTCTTGATGTGATATTTTTGATAAATATCCGTTATTAAAGAAACGTAACTTTTGCATATCAAACAACGCTCCCGATGTGTTCATCTTATCCAAATGAATAGCAAACTCCATAAACGAAGCCTGTGGTGATTGTTTTACAAATTCTTCATACGACGAATCAATCAAGAACATCATATAATCTATAATCCCCTCTACAGAAAATCCTTGTTCCCAGAAATATGCCACATTCGCTTCTGGATCATGCCTCTTAGACAGTTTTCTCTTCTTCCCATTATCATCCTTGAGCAAAGGAGCGATATGACAATACTGCGGATGTTGCAGTCAGAATGTTTGAAATAACTGAATATGTAAAGGTACAGATGTTAACCATTCTTCTCATCTGATCACATGTGTCGTTCACATCAAGTAATCATCAACCAAATGTGCGAGATGATAGGTGGGCAAACCATCAGATTTGATCAATACGGTATCATTGTAATTATCTATCATAGAAATCTTGCCTTTGATAGCATCATCAAATGCTATCTTCGCATGCACATTACCATGGGATCTTAGCCTAATAACTGGAGGTTTACTGATAGTAAGTTGTTCCACGATCTCTTCAGGAGATTTATTTCTCCACATCGAATAATTACCATAGATACCAGTCGCTTGCTTTGTTTTTTCCTGCATAGCTCTCACAGAATCCATTTCCTCAGTACTCATCCGACAAGGATAAGCCTTCCCTTCTGCGATCAAGTGTTTCACAAAAGCATGGTAGAGCGGTTTTCTGTGTGATTGGATATATGGACCATAGCTACCTACATCAGTATTTCATTCACCCAACGGTCATTCATTGATAGTTAATCCAAACGTACGAAAATTATCCAACATCATATCAATAGCCCCTTCCACTTCCCTCTTCTGATCAGTATCCTCTATTCTCAAGAAAAAAACACCATTATTTTGTTGGACAAACTTCCAAGCCACAAACGCACTATACAAGCTTCCTATATGCAAAAATCCCGTAGGACTAGGTGCAATACGAGAAACAATCTGCCCTGCAGGACGCTTAGGATATTGTTTTTCACAATCAGCAATAGTTTGTGTCACCTCAGGATAAATCATATCGGCTATCTCTTTCCACGTCACAGTCATTACAAAAACACAAACAATAAAATCCCATTGCTAATAGCCAAAAGGGCTAAAAATGCAATCCCAAATCCTATTGCAAAGCAGCCCAGAATGCCTATACACGGATTTGACGAAAGTTTTTTATTTTGGCCAAAAACAAATTCATGAAATTAGACGGGAAAAGTATCCAAGCTGCTATTACTCAGCTCAAGGAAGACTTTAAGTTTGACCCATACCAAGTACTTGAGATCATAAAACTCGGTATCAGAACATGATTTAGAAAAGATTTTCCAGAATTCAAAAAAGCAAATATACAGGTAGACATCAGCAACGATGGTAGCGTCAGCATCTACAAAACTATGGACGTAGTAGATGTAGTAGAAGAACCAGATACACAGGTAACTCTCAAGGAAGCTAAAGAAATAAGAAAAGATGCCCAACTCGGCGAGCAACTTCTTTTCAATATCACACCAGCATCATTGGAACTTTCGAGAATCGCAGCCCAGGCTGCAGCACAGACTATCAAACAACAATTGAAAAACATCGAAAGAGAAAAATTCTTTGACAAATTCCAACACAAACAAGGAGAACTTTTGAAAGCAAAAGTCATCAGAGTACAAGGCGAAACTATCATATTGGATATCGAACAAACTGCAGTCGTATTGACTCCAGAAGGGCAGATCCCACACAGACTATATGAACCAGGCGAAGAAATATTTGTCCTCTTGCAAAAAATTTCTAAAGACAAGACAGGTATTATCTTAGAGATCACACAATCAACTGAAGACTATATCGTTGCAGTATTGAAGAAACTCGTACCAGAACTCGACGAAGGTATCGTAGAGATCAAGAAAATAGCTAGAGTCCCAGGCAAGAGAACCAAGATCATCATCCAGTCAAACGATGAAAAAGTTGATCCAGTTGGAGTCATGGTAGGACACAGAGGGGATAAAATCAACACAATTCTTTCACTTCTTGATGGAGAAAAAATCGATTACGTCGAATACACAGAAGACGAAGCAGCACTTATTGGAGCTTGTCTCAAGCCAGCACATATCGACAGCGTTACTATCGAAGG
>CAZEYI010000016.1:10473-11276 GCA_964516785.1 uncultured Candidatus Peribacteria bacterium | reverse complement strand
TGTTGCCTTGTAATAAAGCTAAATGAGTTTGTTTCTGAACAATATATTTATCTAGATCATAGCCATATTCATCGATCATCATTGCAGTATGATTTCATCATATCACATGAGGGACAAGTACATAATCCGCTCCTGCATCATACAAAGCAATAGCCTCTTGAGTAACGCGAGCATGCAATATTACAACTGATGCCGGATTACTTTGCTTAAGAAATTTCAGAATCATCATATTCGTATCAAAATTTTGTATAGTAGATACAGCCATTTTAACCTTCGAGAAAACAATATCTTCAAAGTTCTCTATATCTCCAGCATCGCCATATAAACATGGAATACCATCTTGCTCCAGAGACCTAATAACTTTAGGATCAAAATCCACCACCAAGAAACTCTTCTTATTTTTCTGGAGTGTGTCTATAATACTTCTACCAGCTCTATGATTTCCAAAAACCAATACATCATAGACATGAGAACCATGGACAGCATGTTCGTTGGTTCTTTTTCTCTCAAAGATACATAGATATGGCTCCAAGAAAGCATATATTTTTTCAGCAAATGCAAAGTAATAACTAGACACCGTCATCGTAACGAGTCAAACAATCGTTACTACAGCCGCAATGTATGGATCAGATATATGTCCTGCAGCCACTCACATTCATACAAGGATAAATGAGAACTCACTAATTTGCGCCACAGTTAGTCAGACCATCATACCATTTTTCTTAGTATATCACATCAGTCCCATGATGATCATCACAATCAGAGGATTACCGATAAGCACAAACACAGAAAGAACAATAATA
>CAZEYI010000016.1:8882-10463 GCA_964516785.1 uncultured Candidatus Peribacteria bacterium | reverse complement strand
AGAGCTTTATATGAAAGAGGTGCGTGAAGAAATTAATGTTGAATACCAGCAAAAGATAATGTAGAGCCCAAATACACAAAGAACAATATCACAAAGAAATCTCTCAAAGATTTTACCTTACTCATGATTTCAAATCTATATGGCACGGTTGCTAAGGTAAGCCCCGCAAGCAATGCGCCTATCTCCAATGAAAATCCAACTGCATAGAATATGCTCGCCAATGTCAGACACCATCCGATAGCAAACACGAGTAAGAACTCCTGCGAACGAGCAAAATATGCAGCAATATGAGGCAAAGCATATTTGGCAAATAAATATAATCCACCTCACAACAATGCTATCTTACCTACCAACACTAATACAAATGACGATATAACTATATCTCACCCAGCATTTTGTAGTGCAGAAGCAACAATAAGAAACAACATCGCAAACATGTCCTGTACGATAAGCATACCAACAGCTATTCTTCCATATAATTCATCGATAACTCACTTATCTGTCAGAGTTTTTACAATCACGATCGTACTACTAAAAGTAAGCGCAACTCCCATATAGGCGCTTGTTACTGTATCAAACCCCAAGAAATAACAGATAGTAAATCCTATAACACTTGTAAACGCTATCTGCCCAAGTCAGGTAACGATAGATATTTTACCGGATTGTCTGATAACATTAGGGTTCAATCATAATCAAACCATAAACAACAATACCGCGATACCTATGTGTGCAAACATCTGAAGCGTCACCTCAGAATGTATCAAATCCAAAGCATAGGGACTGGCCAGTATACCAGTAAGTATATATGCAATAATAATAGGTTGCCTCAAAACCCTAGCTATCACCGAGCAAATAAGCACAAGAAAAACCAAGGAACTAAGCTCAGCAAAAGGATGTGTATTGATAAATCCATGTATCCACGACAATATATCCATATCTAGTCATATAATATAAACACAATTACATTATATTGACATATACATTATTTGTCAAAAAATATTGAATTAAAACAATACTTGCATATAATGTGAGTATGAAACAAGATCTAGAAGAGATTAAAATCATCAAACAATACGCAAATATAGGCTTATTAGAATACTCGGAAGCTTCTATTTCTACATTGAAGGAAATAACTACGCAAATACAAAACTGTGTAGCAGAAAATCTAAAGAACAACACACTAACAATTATAGCCAACAATACAGGCACAAAAACCAAGAATACAGCCATATTTAGCGATCCTCAAGGAGCACTTTTAGAGGAAATAAAACCGTATACGTGACACAAAGATGTAAAAATATATCAGCTAATAAAAGACACACTGCAAGAGCTAACAATAGAAAACAGCATAAGAACAAACCTCTTAGATATACTCAAAGACTATAGTCGAGAGATACCTATGGACTGCTCACTATTCGCATATAAACTAGCAGGCATTCCCTACTATGAAGGGAAAGTAAACGTTATAGATTGGAAGAAAAAATATTATGGTCTTCCATACTTTCCAGATCAGACAAGGACTTGAGACTTTCTTTTCATGTACCAAGCAAACGAAAAAGAACAAAACACCAGACAACACCG
>CAZEYI010000016.1:0-8872 GCA_964516785.1 uncultured Candidatus Peribacteria bacterium | reverse complement strand
TTCTATCCAAGTTATGATTTAGGGGGCCTATCGCATGCAATACCTTTGAAGAACTGAATACAAAATATAATTACAGAAAGAAAATAATGTGGAGAAAACTACACTAGGATATTTTCTTATCTATTTTATAGCCTTTTGCATCGATATATTCCTTACATTTAGCCAAAAGTTTATCACATCTCTCTACCCATTTCTTGTCTCCGTCTCCTCTCTTAACCATTTGTGTATACCATTCTTTTCTTCTTTCTATCTCTTGATAAGAAGCAACACAGCAAATTTCATCATCTTTGATACAAAAACCTGCATTACTTACTCCCATATCCGTAGGGGATTTGTAGCTTCTCATATAATTCTTGAGTCAAACAATATCATTACTCATAGATTGTACTATCTCGAAAGCCTCTACATCTCTATTATAATTTACCGCTTCTGCACCATATGCATCGATATGAAGCTCATCTCGACAATTAAAATCACCAATATCTGCAGTTGCAGCTTCATACGCTAGATTAATAGGATGATCCAATGGTAAATTCCAGATAGGGAACGTCTCATATTTTGCATAGCCAGACTTGATATCTATCAAATTATCTTGGTAGATTTGTCACATACAGGTCGACATCTTACCACTATTGGAAGCAGCTCCTGTCACCAAAATTAAATTTTGCGTCAAAGGAATATGGTCATCTTGTCCAAATCCATCTTCACTAAGAATAGTATCTGTATCTTCTGGATATCATTCGATACTATACCTTTCCCAGACCCTATATCACTTTCTTTGGAGATCTCTTTGGAAATCCATGATCTCATCTGAAGTACTATAGGGATCCATCATATTCATCACGACATGTGGTTTGATGCCAAGTGATTTTTCTATATCACTGATCATACCATGGACATAGGGAATATAGTTTATATCTTTATTGGAAAGTTGTCTATTGTCTTCTATATCCTGTGCATTCACACAAAACAATATCTCAGCCTGATCAATCAGTTCATCAAATATCAATCTCTTGGATTCAGGATTGAAACCAGGTAATACTCTAGCAGCATGCGCATCGTACAAGAACTTACCACCTATTTCCAAATATAATCTTCCACCACTAAATTGTGCAAGTCTATCTTCGATAGATTGTGTTTGAAGCTTGATGTACTTACCACCATCAAATCAGTCTTTTTTATACTTGATGATGTCGCTAGAATTAATCATTTTTGTTTCAGAGTATAGATAATAAATTTAGATCATATGCTGGACTTTTTTTTGTTGCTGTTCCAATAGGCTAAGTTGCTTATGCAATCTTTCAAAACCTATATTGATGAAGTAGATAAGTTCTGCCGTATTGATAGTTCCATCCGCTTGTGTAACTCTTTGGATTACTCCATCAATATCATCAATAACAGTTCTCTTAGTATCGATCACTTCCCCAAACTCTCTGAGGAATAGATCGTGATAAAACCCTACAATCGTCTGTACCGTATCAAAAGAATGTTGATAGGCCAAGTAGTTTGGATACTGATTATCCCACAAGGCGTCATCAGGATCTGCCTTTCTACCAGGTGCTATATCCTTGTGTCTAAGGATATGTGATGCGGGGATATGATACTGTTGCATCAATGCAACGACCAACCTTCTCAAAGAGACTCTCTGCGCATCAGTAAATCCAGGTAAGGGACCAATCAATTCTATCCCAATACTATAGTTATTAAGATCTACCCTCCCATCCCAAATACTTTCTCCACAATGCCACAAGACATCATTATCAGTATTGATCTGATAGACACTGCCATCTGTATCTATCACATAGTGACAACTCACCTTCCCTGTTGTCAGCGTACGTAAAGTACTCTGCAAGGAACTCGTACCAGTATGATGCAATACAATATATTCTTTTGTATTGGTCAGACCTGAGGTATTTGATGTTTGGAGTTGTTTGGTAATCATACCTCGTACGCAGTAAGTAAATACAGAATACAAAAAGTATACAGCTCACGAGGCTTTTTGTCAAAAAAAACAGACTTTTTTTATGCTGAAATTATATATTGTACCTCTGGTTCCAATCGGACACCAAATTGTTCACGTACTTGTTCTTGTATAAATGTTGCTAGATCCGCAACATCTTGACCAGTTCCTCCTCCATTATGGATCAAAACTAAGGCATGATTTTGATAAGTGCCCACTACCCCACGATCGATTCATTTAAGACCAACCATGTCAATAAGTTGTCAGGCAGACAATTTCACTCCTACTTCAGTCACATATCACTGCACCTCAGGATAACGTTGGACAAGTTCATCATAAAAATCAGGTTCCACAACAGGATTTTTAAAGAAACTACCAGCTGTTCCTAGTGTAGTCCAATCAGGCAACTTAGCTTTTCTCACCTCAGTAATAATAGCTGCTATATCGGCAACACCAAGTGTTGCTGCATCTAAGTTATGATCGGCAATATATTTTTTTATATCCTTATATTCCAACAAAAGATTGTAACTAGGTCATACTTTCTGCAACACAAACTGCACCATAGTAATGATCGCTTGTCATTTGAGAGCTTGTTTAAAAATACTATCACGATATCAGAAGCGACACTCTTCATTAGTGAGTACACGATCCTCACCTGTAGTCACGTCTACATAAAAAACCTTATCTACTGTACTTCTAGCTTCTACGCCATAGGCTCAGATATTTTGTACCGGCGCAGCTCATACAGTACCAGGTATATATGCGAGATTTTCGACTCCTCCATAATTATGATCTACGGCCCATGTCACAAAATCACGCCACTGCTCACCAGATCAGACACGCACAGTCACGGTATCATCATCTTCAGAAAATAGAGTAATTCACATAATAGCATTATGTACTACCAGGCCATGATAATCGCCCAGAATCAAGACATTACTCCCTCCACCCAAGACCAAAAATGGCCCAGCAAATAATCCTTGCTTATAAAGTTCACGAACATCATCAGCACTTGCAACACGAGCAAAAGTGTCTGCTAACACATCCAGATGAAAGGTATTATAGTCTTTGAGTGATATATTGTGTAATATTTCCATATACTAACCTAATGTTTCATAAATACGAGCCATAGCATCCATATCTATACTAGCAATATATTTTTCAAATGATACTCAATCTCGTATCTCTATATAATCTCAAAAATTTTGGATATGCACATCTTTGGTTTGATATGGAATACGCCTCCAGGAAGGTGGAATACGAAGTTTTCCATCTTGTGTAAGAGATAAAATAGCCGATCTATTAATAAATTCTCTTCTAGAAGTATGATAATCGGTATAAGATAGCTTTTCATCTATGGGGTCATACGTATCATTGATAACGATAGTATCTAATATAGGACGCAATTGAGGATGGAAAATGGTAATATGGTCATCATGAAATACAGACAACAAGCTCTGTTGAGTTTGATATTCTTGGAGAAATGTCTCTCCAAATTTACGACGTTGCTGTAAAGATAACAAAAGATCTCAATTTTTTTGCTCCACAAAAGACTTGTACGAAGACAAAAACATATCTGGAGCCTCCAAACCAAACTTAGATGCATGAGATGTCAGAAAATATAGTGGATCCATAAGATACTTTACTATTTACTTAGTAGTATAAATATATATAAAAGGCATCAAATTACTAGATAAAGCTACAAATGGAGAAATACATAGATCTTGAGCAAGCCTTCAAACAGAAGCCTGAAATCACCAATGTAGTGAAAGAGCTAAATACATATTTCAAACAACGAACAATAGCTACAAAGCCAGACAGTAATGCGTATGATAAAATGTATGATTTTGTGCAAAGCAAAAAAAGTGCATTACTGGGAGCCAGTTACTTTCCACTATCAAAGTTTGAAAGAAGATTTGCCAGTAAGCTATATGATGTATTACATATTGAGAACATTATTCACAAAAGAATAAGTGCTAGCGAAGATACATGAAGTGATCCAAACATAGACAAACGAAATCATAAATTATATACTACAAGAAGAGAGTTATTTGAAGTAATTTTTAGTAGTATTTGTATATCTAAAGAATCTGAAAAAAAAGTATTAAACACTTTTACTCCTGATGAATTGGTATTACTTTGTGATTTATTTGAAGAAGAAATAATCGCCAATAAATCAGTAGAAGAAGATGAATCTAGAACGCAAGAACTGGCAGCGTGAGTAGGAGGCGATGACGATGACACAGATATTGCTGCAACATTCTATGATAAAGTAATACAACATCATGCAATCAATAGACCGATAGGAGACCTATTAGAAGATATGCTAAATACAAGAAAAATAACATACGCTCGTCTATTTAAAAAGACTATGGAAAACTCACATATAATGAGAGAATATTTTTGAAGATATCCTGAAGTTTTTATAGTGTCATACTGTACAATATTAACATACGAACAAATGAATAAGGCAGTAGAGAAAATATTCCCAAAACAGTACCCTATGCCCGACATAAAATCCTATATAGATAGACGATATGACAAAGAAAATCCTGACGAACAATATGGGGACAACGACTAACTCTCGTCTAATTCCTTCAACTGATCTCTAATAATAGCAGCTTCTTCAAATTTCCAATCCTTGATCGCAAGATCCAACTGCGCTTTCAAGTCCTTTGCTATCATAGATTTTTCCATCTTCGTCATTTTTCTGAGTCTCTTGGTTTTCCCCCTTGTCATCAGATCAAATGACTGCGATAGATCTTCATCAGTCTTCACTGATTCCAAATCTTTAGCATTTGATGTAGCTTTTTTTGGTGAAATATGATGTTTTATATTGTGTGCTTTTTGGATATTTCTTCTACGATAGGTTTCCCAGAGTGATTTGACCATGGATTCGGTAAAATAATCTGCATAGAGTATCACTTCACTATCAGGATTTCTGGCAGCACGACCTATGATCTGGATAAGCGATGTAGTCGAACGCAAAAATCATTCTTTATCCGCATCGAGTATAGCCAACAAAGAAACCTCAGGCAAATCCAATCATTCTCTCAACAAATTGATACCGACGATAATATCAATAACCCCTGTTTTCAATTTTTTGATAATCTCCCAACGATCGATCGTAGCGATCTCACTATGGAGATAAAATGCCTTGTATCATTTGGATATAAGAAAAGTTGTAATCTCCTCAGAAGATTTTTTGGTCAAGGTAAGAAGCAATACTTTGCCTTTATTGGCTATATGATGATCCATTTTCGCCAATAGATGTTCAAGAAAAGCTGGCTTCTTATCACTAATCACAGCGATATCTTTTTGTAGATAATCCGGAAGATTGGATAGCGTCATACAGCACGAGACAAAACAAAAACCTATGCGGGATTATAGGCAAAAAACTCCAGATAACAATAGCAAGCCACAAAAAGCCCTATACATTTGATTTCACTATGCCAAATAGTATAAGAAAATTATGCAGATAAAAAAACGAACAAAATATATACTAACAAGCATAGTAACCATAGGTATGATGCTGACATACAGTCATGCAAACTATGAAGATTTTCTGGATCAACTACAGACCATGGGCATTGATATTGCTCGTATTAGTGATCAGGATGTCATATCTAGGTATGATCTAGCTAGATTACTCAACGCCGTCGAATGTCAGGATTGTATCAATCCATCCACCCAGATGACCAACAGATACGTAAACAATTTTTGGACGGAGTTTATCAAACTTCCAGGCAAAGACTTTGATGAGATATCCTACCTTGGAGCACAATACCAAGAAGAATCCTATTATTACTGTGTTGCATACGTAGGAGACAACAACTACATGAGATGATATCCCGAATGAGTAAGTCCTATATGTAACAGCCAATTTTGTGGTACGAGAAATACTACAATGGCTGAATTTTTGCAAGTGGTAATAAATCTATTGAGCAAATACATCTATAGCAATTACAATGCCAACCGAAAACAGATACAACAACGAGCTGCAGATCTCGAGCCGGGATCATATCCAGACAGATATCGAGACAATCAGGACGATACAAACACAACACAGGCTCTTAAGCAATGTACCGCCACCAACTGCCAGATCACACAACCCGAACTGTTCAAAACATACCTCAAGTACTGTATGTTCAATCTCGAATCCTGTGATATGAGAGCCTTCAATAAGATAGGCCAAGCATATTGGCCTGTAGCCGAACTAAACATCTTGTATAGCCAAAATATTATCGACTTAGATACTGCTCTACAGACAGACATATATGCTATGGCAGAGTGAGAATTAGTTTTAGAAACTTTCTATAAACTATATGGGAAAATAAGCTGTACATTCAACAATGATTATGATTGTGATACGAAAGATAACGATAAAGATTCATGTCCAAATACCTACAACCCAAACCAGATAGACACAGACAAGGACGACATAGGCGATGTCTGTGATGATGACATAGATGGTGATGGTATCAAAAATAAGATAGGAATCGTAGATGATCTCTGACGCATCAATATAGAACTCCGAGATGCAGACACAGACAACTGTCTACGAACAGTCAATTCAGATCAAAACAAAACCGAAGGCAATATTCTTGGTGATCTCTGTATTAATAGTCAGGATAAGATAGCCATCTACATAGCAACTGCCAAAGTGCAATGATCTGTTCCTATGAAAGTCGATTTCACGGCAGTAACCGCAGGTCAAAAACCACAAAAGGTTACACGACAATTTGGCGATGGAAATACCGCAGAATGAAGCACGGTAAGTCATACATTCACCAGCCCTGGATTGTACACTATCCAAGCAGCAGCTCAATGAACAGGCATCGTTGCTCACGCACAGACCACCGTCATTGTTGGTAACAATACGCAAGCCAAAAAATGAATACAAATCCCAGCCAAAGCAAATCAAAAAACTGGAACAAATATAGCATTCAGCATAAATACATTGTGATCAGTGGATGAAATACGTTGGGATTTTGGTAATGGAAGCACAAGTACCAGAACTCCAAGTCAATCTGCCACCACACAATATAGCATGGCTGGTATCTATCCTATAACTGCAACAGCGTACAAAAACAATGTTGTAGTCGCCGTTTCTCGTATACATATAGGTGTATGAACAGATAGTTATGGAAGCTCCATCAACACACCAACGATAAACAACATAGTAAACACGCTAGTGTCGTTTACTACTACCCTACAGTGAATTACAAACAGTGATATCAAGTCAATAAAACGAGATTTTGGAGATGGTGTCATCATAGAAAATAGCGATCTTATAACAGCTCATGCATACAATGTTGTATGACCCAGAGTAGTCAAACAACAAATCACACTGATCAACAATATACAGCGAGAAAATTTCATAACCATATACATCGAAGACCCCGACTTACTAAAAAGTTTTGGACTCAATCTCACTCCAAGCAAACTTATAAGTCTCAATAACACAGACATTACTTTCACGCCCGCAGTTCTAGGCGATACGATCACAGGCCAACCCAGCATACAAATGAAACGAAATGATAGTCAAACCAATACCATAGATGCTATCAGTAAAATAACACATCGTTACAATATCCCAGGCATAGTGCAAACCGATTATACTATCTCTATCAACCAGTGTCTCTATCTCCACCAACAACAGACACTTATCATACAAGAAGCAGATCTATGTATGTCCTATATCAACAATCCCAAACAAGCAATGTGTGATATGGATAAAGACAAAATACCTGATAGTTGTGATGACGATATAGATAATGATGGTATCAAAAATCTTATCTGAGTAGTACAAAACATCTATCCAGATTGTACACTGACAGGATCAAACACAAACGACGATATTCTACAAAAACATCTACAATGAGTATGTACACTAGACAATTGTCCACGAACAGCAAACGACGACCAACGCGATCTAGACCAAAACAACAAGTGAGATATATGTCAAGCTACCATAGATAGTATGATAAACGATAATGTAGATACCAAAGAGATAGAAAACGACAAAGATAAAGATGGGATACGTGATGCATTTGATGCCTGTCAAAACATCCCCGAAAATTATAACACCATCCAAGATGGCGATGGCTGTCCAGAAATCGGTTCAGAACTCAATTGTCCATCGTATGTAAATACCTTTACCACCAATATCCAAAGTGCAGGCACACCAACAGATACGATAGACATTCCTAGATGTCCGCTCAATACAACACTTTGTGGCGACAATACCTGTCATGAAACATGCGAAAATAACGGCGACCTACGTCCAACCAACAACAATGGCATTTGTGATCCGCTCGAATCATGTACGAGCGCAGACTGTACCAATGGCCAACAAGATCGATGTCAATACTGACTAATATGCGGAATCAATAACAATAACAATCCTGTGTGTATCGATGATCCAACCAGCGACAATCCTATAGGTACAGTAGGCGAACCATGATGTCAGGACCCAGGCGATTGCATCACATTGCCACCAATCATAGCAAGTAGCTGTAATCAATGTCCATGTCCATTCGCAGATTTCGCAGGCGACCTTGCTCCATCTGATGAAGTAAGAGCTACCCTACGAGATATCACCAGAGACACTGTCTTTGGCGTATCATCAAGCCAGTCTACAAATCAATAATAATCTAAAGAATCAAAAAATGCTGCCAATAATTGGCAGCATTTTTTATATAATATGTACTAGCAATTATTCACCAAACAATCCTTTTACTGTTTCTTGTGCCTTTGCCTTTCTTTCAGAATTGTGCTCATCATCCATAATATGAACTATCTTGCCCTTATTGCTCAATGTAGCTTTTTTAAATAACGATATAAGCGTCAAGATCAAACCACCAAGCAATACCAATAAAGTAAGATTATACCCCCAAAGAGAAACTTGAA
>CAZEYI010000015.1:0-11306 GCA_964516785.1 uncultured Candidatus Peribacteria bacterium | reverse complement strand
TTCATACCTTTTTCTTACGATACTGATCTGAGGGAAGTCTTCATGACTGATACGAATAAAACAATAATTTTGATTATCCTTAAGGAGATTATTGAATACAGGCTGATGCTTTTTGATGAGATTTGATTCTAGATAGAGAGCTTCGCTTTCATTGTATACGCAGACATAGTCGATGGTTTTTGCTCTCGCCACCATCTCTTGCTTCCATACTGATCATGGTGAAAAATATTGTTGCACTCTCTTCTGTAAATTTTTTGCTTTGCCAATATACAAGATAGTTCAAGTGCCATCTTTGAAAATATAGATTCATGGTTCATGAGGTATATGTGATATACTTATCATTTATTTTTTGATATACGGGATAATACTTTTTCTCATCATAATCTTGTCTATCTGTCGCAAAAGTCCATGAGCTATTCAGGGTAGTCAGACTTTCTTTATAAGTTCAGCCGTTTGCTGTTCGCGACTGAGTATCAGTGTTTTGGCTGCTTGTATATCTTGAATGATGAGAATGGCATGAGTGATGTCTGGAGCAATCTCTTTCATGATAATTATGATCTCCTCTTGGCGAGCCAACACTATAGCACTATCATTTACTTCAACCTGGAATATCGTGAAACTTTTTCCCGGCATCTCTTTGAGATCAGAAATAAGAATCTGTCTCAAATTATCTAACACATAATGAGTTTTAAAGTCAAACATCTCCATAAATAATTCTTTATTTTCTACGAATGTTTGGAGCCAATCCCTCATCCTTTCATCACGAAAGGTAGTGACATCAGCTTTGAAATTAGCGGTATTGGAATATATCGCACACAAGAGAACTTGTGCTATTTTTGGATCTAATGGTATATGTTTATTAAAATAGAATAACTCAGCTATCTGCGTCGCTGCAGCTCAGACAGGTTCAACACGAAAAGCTGCATTTGGGAAAGCGGGATAGTCGGGGAATGATCTGTGATCTATAATTTCTATCACCTTATCTAGATCAACTGCGTCAGGCATCCCGCCTCTCTCAGACATATCTACGAGTATAAAATTATCATATCTATCATGAGATCCCAATGTCTTGTATGACATTCACAAGCTATCGAGGACAAATTTCCCTTCGATATGTATACCATCTTGAAAAGCGACGTAGTAATTATTTTTTGGATCGTGTTGTTGCAAAAAAGACTGATACGCTATAGCACAAGCTACGCCATCGATATCAGGAGTTTTGCATGCAGTGATGAGAATGCTTTTCATGATATAATAGTTATACGGTTAAGTATTTTTTCTTCATTGACGTAGTCAATGCATAGTAGTCATCTACATCCAATGCTGTACGTTCATATCATATCCCCATACCACTAATAGCTATATCAGGGATGAGATGAAAGTGGAGATGATCAATACTTTTGTCCAATCCTGGGATGATTTTTCCATCTCTGAGGAGAAGAGAAACGCGCTCATGATTAGTATGCAATTTATCCGACCAATTATCCACCATATGGAAACACGCTGCCAATTCTTTTTCAGATAATTCATGTATCTTGTTTACATGTCTACGCGGTATGATGAGTATGTGATCAGTCGTATAGGGAGCGCGAGTCGGCACTGCATAACAGTACTCATTTGCATCGAGCATTACCTCTTCTGGCTCATGACAAAAAGGACAGTATCCAGTAGGTAATGTAGCTAAAAATGCTTTATAATCCATTGAGTGACAATATATAAACTACAGTGTATATGTATGTATGCTTTAGCTACTTGCAAGTAAAACAAAAACTCTGCTTCGAGCAGAGTTTTGTTGCTAGTGATTGTGAGCAATTACCTCTTGTAGACAGCACTGCCGTATCCCAATATAGGGAAGAAAATGAACGGAAGTATGGCCATACCAACACCAAATCCAGTACCCTTACCAAACTTATGAGCCATGCCTATAGATACTGCAAAATGCATAATAATAGCCAATATAGCTCCTGCTATCCAACCCAATACCGGGATGAGAAACAACAATCATACAAAAATCCACCATCCAGGTTTGCCAGCATTGGTTATAAATACATAGCAATTATGCCCAGGGATCAATGCTTCATACCAATTATTGCCCATCTTACTAAACATCTTACACAATGGAATGATGATCAGTACAAGTGCTACGAGTGCTATGACACCAAGTACTCCTGCTCATCGACCAAGCATCATACCCAAGTCATTATTGGTCATGACATTTTGCATCATCATAGCTTGTTGTACTGCTGCTGGATCTCCGGAGTTTTCTGCTGCTGTAGTTATGGCTTCCATAGCTTGTTGCAATGCTGCTGGATCGAGATTTTCCATGAGATATAGTAAAGAGTATAAAACTTTTTGTGCTTTGTTTTATTGTCCTATCACTACCTTGCTTGCGACGATTACCTTTTTCGTCTGCCCATCGTCATAAATGAATCCTTTGGCAAATTCTGCAACGATTTTCCCTTTCATATTTTCATCCTCAGTAGGCTGCATACTCACAGGATCGTGCATATACGAATCAGGACTTTGCCCTATAGATTCGATAGGCTTTACTTTCATACTTGCTAGCGTCTGCAAAAATTTACTATACACGATTTCTACTCATTTCGTCAGAGGATCTTCCTTGTGATCTGGTCATATACTTTCCAAAGACTTTCTCAAGTCTTCCACAAACGGCAAAAATTTCTTGACCACATCTATGAGTGTATCGATATGTGCAGTCTTTGCTTCTTCATCTTTTTGTCTGCTCCATCTATCAAAATCCATCTTGAGATTGATGTAGTCGTACTGCGCTCTCTTGGTGATGCCGTTTTGTTCTTCGAGTTGTTTTTGCAACATCTGTACTTGTTCTTGGAGGACATCTATAGTAACCGTTTTTTGTGTACTATCTTGTGCACTTTGATCTCCTTGTGTTCCTTTGTCTTGATCCTCGATTTGTTCGTCTTTTACGTGATTGTCTGTCATAATATTTCCACTGAATAAGATATAAATTCAGTAATACTATAGTAAAGATAACGGTGAATGCAAATTTATCAATAATATGAGTTTTGGATTACTGTTTGCAATAATAGATAGATTGACATAAGATAGCTTTTTGATACAATATGTGAGTTAATTTGAGAAAAGTCTTCATGGCACATTATAAACATTATGAGTTAGATAGATTTGTCATTGATTATCAAAAGGATGATCCCAGGACACAAAAAGAATTTACAGATTTTTTGCAAAAAGAAATTTTATCTATTTTGCAAAATTACGTCAAAAGACCAAAGCAAGAGCTAGAAAAAAAAGTTGATGAGTACAAAGATAAATTATTGAGTGCTATCAAAAAATGAGAATATAAAGACAGCGAAAAATTTAAAACACGATTATCCCAAAAAATAACGCCATTAGCAAGATCATATGCTGCAGAATTAAAAAAAGCAATGACCACTCCTAAAATCATAAAAGAAAGAGAAGATTGATCTCCTGTGACTTCAGAGAATAATGAGAAAAAAAATACAGATGAAGACGAACCTCTTCCTATTCCTTTGTTGCAGTGACATACAAATAGAGAAGAGCCTATAGGTGAGTTAATCCCTAGACCATACCAAATAGATGCGGTAGATGCTATGAAAAAATTCGTTGATAGTTGGATAGCAAATGATCACAAGGATATAAATGGACTCATCAATTCTGCGTTCCTGCTCCACCAAACAATGGGAACAGGGAAGACAGTAGAAATTGGAATGTTTATAGAACGGTTTGCAACCCAGGTATTGCCTCGCGTTTCTCCAGGAGAAAAATTGCGCATCATGGTTCAAGCCAATAAGATAGGTACGATCCAGCATCAGTATAGGACATTATTTCATGGTGGTGATGATATGCCTCAAGTTCTTTCTCCAGCATTCGCCGACCAGTTTTATGTGCAAGAATTTCATTCATCTGCAAGCAGAAACACACAAACGGCTCGTTTGTCCAAGTGAAAAAAAATAGAGAACCACCATCTGATGATCCTCAGTACTCATCAATCTGCCTGAGATCCTAGAATACAAAAAATTGTGGATAAGCACTGACCATTTCACATTGTATGGATAGATGAATGACATCACCTACCAGCTCATGAGTTTAAGAAAGCAGCAATGATGTATCTGACCCAACACAAAAATGGGTTGATTTCACTGATGCCGGTGACCACAGGTACGAGCACTGCAACATTAGAAAGTATAGTAGGCAAACCAATTTTTGAGTATACACTTCCTATGTATCTGGCTAGTGAATATGCACCATATGTTGATTATACCATCATATTGCGTCAAGACTTGTCAGAAGCAGACATACAAATTATTCATCAGAGAATTATAGAAGCACAAAGTGAGCCATCTCTCCAAAAAAAATACAAAAGAACCAATAATCTGATTGCTGACATAGACAAGTTATTCCCACAGTTTGCTAGTATGGATGCCTTGGTCGATGATATTTTGACTAGAGTAGATGATCTTAATGGAACTATCTATTATTGTCCAAGTATAGCATTTGCAGAGGAATTAACCGAGACACTCAACAAAAGAGTAGGAGATAAATTTCCAGCAAGAAGTTATCATTCTGACGATAGATATAGTGATGCATTTGAGTGTTTTAGAAAAAAAGAAATTGCGCAAATAGTAACCATTGATATGCTCAATGAATCAATTCATCTACCACATATCAATAATGCAATACTACTAAGAAAAACAGATTCGTGAATCATTTATCATCAGCAGTTTGGAAGAAGTCTTACGGGCAAGCATAGTAAAATACTGGACTATACATGATCATTTAGAAATTTTATGACTGCTCATGAAATTGCAAATCAGGCAGAAAACTATCGCAAATCAGCGAAGATAAAAAACTCTACAAATACCAAAAGTAGATTTTCTATCATTGCAACACAGGCGACATGAAATATAGTGGGAGCTTCAAGTTCAATGTGACTAGATCTGCTAAGTGCGATGAGAAGTATATATGAACTCAAGTCAGGTGTAGAGTATCGTAAGGCGAGCAAAGAAAATATAATCAAATTACGACAGGATGGGATACTAAAAGATGATGATTGCAAGCATCATACCTATCCAGTCAAAGCTAAAAAAATAAACGAAGCATATGATACCCATGGGTTTTTGATACCAGAATCTATGAATGGTCTGATTAGTGTCTTATGATGAAATATTGCTTTTGATACATCGCATGAATACGTGATGGCCTTATTGCAGGGCAAAGATTTTGTCCGCGGTAAGCCATTCGTCACAAGCGAGCAATTTATTGAATATGTCAAAAAAGGTACAATTCCTAAAGATGTGCTCTACGAATCCAAACGAACTGATTTTGCACTTGCAAAAAATGCTACTGAAGAACTGCCATGTAAGCTGTATGTAAAATTTAGGCATCTATGTCAGATGATGATGGATATAGGTCGCAACTGAAAATATAGCACAGAGATGTTTCATGAGTTTATAAATACAGGAAAGAAACCAGACCATCTTCCTTTTGCGAATTTGAATGATTACCAGCAGTTATACAAAGAGTGAAAAATAACATTGGAAGATTTGAGATATGAAAATCGAAAAACCTTTGCAGAAAATTTCAACGCCACTCATGCTAAGACATTCAAAAAGAAATTATACGAAAATCGATCGAGCATAAGAGATATGGCATGATACAATGACTGGAAATATGTCCAAAAAGTTATTATGTGAGAAAATATAAAGAGAGATCCCACCAAGGCAGAACTGATCCAAGCCTGGAGAGATGGAGACATAACATCGACAAGTCTCGATCGCAAAAACCGACCCGCACATGCGCAATTACTTAATACAAAATACAAAGACAATGAGGATCACCACTTTACATTCCCATTAACTTTTGATGCGTTTATCAAAATTATGGAAGATGGAAAATACAAGACACGATACGACCTATATGGCACATATTCGTATCCCAAATCATATGTCAAAACACTTTTTGATGGCTGAGACTACGAGAAGCCGATACCCAAAGCCACACAGTCAGATTATGCCGCACTCGTCCAACAAGGTATAATCAAACAGGATATGCTGACGCAATTTACCTGGAGTCGCTTTGCTAGAGCACGAAACAAAATATATAGCAAGCAACAGTGATTTGCACTGCATGAAGCGTATCAATCTACTATCGCCAATATGACTGCATCAGACGACAGGAAGTGATCTAGATCACAAGAGGAATATGGGGCTGATTTAGATATATTTTTTGCTACCAATAAACCTACTGAAAAAAAACTGCCAGCTTCACCGACCGCTGTATTAGGTGGTAATTTTTCAGCTACCGCAGTTATAAAAATGAAGCGTGATGAGATGATACAAACTCTGAGAAAAAATGCAGCAAAGGCAGAGAAGGATGGCAACAAAACAGAAGCATTAGCTTATCGACACTCTCTGCAAAGTCTAGAACCCAAAAACCAAGAATACAAAGATAAGATTAAATTACTAAAGCAAGAAATTAAGAAAAAAACGAAGAATTAAAATCTTCCATATCGCTCACAAAAATAGAAACTATTCTTGTTGAGATAAACCATCCTTAATACTAGCGTAATACTCCCCCAGAGTCCATCCATTTTCATACAAGAAAGTCGCCAATCATTTGCCGACATATCTCCAGTGCCAACCTTCTTCCATCTGTCAGTCTATAGTGAGTCCTTTCTGGAAGGTATTGTGAAATCAATATTTGTGCGCATTATTTTCCAATCGTTTATAATATTTATTATTCTTATCGCTAATAGAATATAATCCACCTCTATCTGTTCATACAGCCAGATCAACGGCTAATCATGCTTGATGTTCACTTGTCCCTGCTTGTGCACATCTTGCTCTCGAGCATCAGTTACCTACAAGTCTTTTTTGATCCTGATAAGATCTATAGGCGCTGACCAAGACAAATTTCTTGGCATATTCTATATAGAAAGCCTGTGCCATAGTGGTGAGAGCACGACTTGCTTCTATCCTCAATAATGGCTTAGCTGTCTTGGTGATGACATAGGATGTATCTACTTCGACCAGATGTGCAGGAGTATAATTCGCGTCATCATATGGCTTACGAACACTGACATATTTTTGGATAGATCCATCATTCTCAAGATCGTAATCTGCATTCATCAGTACTGCGCCTTTGTGCATGAGCCCAAAAATAGCAAAAACTCCCTGTTCAATACCAGTTGGTTTGTCCATGGTGTATCATAGAGGATCTGGAGATATAGCCTGATCCACAAACATAGCAGCAAAAGCCACAATAATTGCCACAAACGCTAGTCTTATCTCTCGTTTTTTCATAGTAAGCACTATATGTTTTCTCTCACAAAAAGAAACCCAAAAATAAGGCTATTTTGTGCTATATTTTCCTTGTTTTTGTCTAGGAATTGTATACACTCACTTGCCAAGCTGCCGTAGTTCAACGGGATAGAACAACTCTCTCCTAAGGAGTGGATACTGGTTCGAGTCCAGTCGGTGGTATATACCGACACAGCTTTAGCAAAGGTAAACGTACACTATAGCGGCATCCAAACTGCATGTGTATCGCGAACTATTTTATTATTTTATTTCCAGAGTTTAACATGCCTACAAAAAAAACAGCAGTAGCTAAAAAGCCAGCTGCAAAAAAAGAAAAGGTAGTCAAAGCGGCTGCCGTAGTAGAAAAGGTGAAGGCAACATCTGCCGAAAAAGAAGCAATTTTGCAGAGACACGAAACAGACACTGGATCTCCAGAAGTACAGATCGGCCTCTTGTCACAAGAGATCGACAATTTGCAAGCACATCTTGCCGCTCACAAACATGACTTCGATGCAAAAAGAGGTTTGCTCAAGAGAGTTGCTAAGAGAAGAGGACTCATGAAGTTTCTCAAGGAAACAAATTTGGAGAGATACCAAATAGTAGCAAAGAAATTCGGACTTAAAGTATAGTTCACCGTATGCGCATAACCTTCCGCCCAAGATAATCTGGACGACAAGGTCTTTTATATTCTTAACATTTTATTTCGCATGGCAAAAGCAAAATCAGCTGCTGCTTCAGCACTTTTGGACGCAGTTCCAGTGATCAAAGAAGGTGCTAAAGTAAAAGGTATAGTTAGAGGTAAAATTGAAAACGGTCTTCTTATCGACTGTTGTGATGGTGTATTTACAGGTGTTATCCTTTCTAAAGAACTAAAGGAATTAGAAAGAAGTAAATTTGAACTTGCTCCAGGAAGAGAAGTAGAAGTAGAGATCATCAACCCATCTATCAAACACGAAGATGGTTACTACATCATTTCTATTACAAAACTATTACAATACGATATCTGGAATGATATCCTCACAAGATCAAACAAAGACGAAGTTATCACAGTGATCCCTACAGAAGCAAATTTGGGAGGTCTATTGGTTGATATGCATGGTATCAAATGATTTGTACCATTGTCTCAATTGGCGCCTATTCATTACCCAAGAGTTGAAGATGGTGATCAAGAAGCTATCTTTGGTAAATTGTTACTTCTTATCGGTCAAGAATTGAGAGTAAGAGTAATCAATATCGATGAAGATGAAAAGAGAATTATCTTATCAGAAAGAGAAGCTCTCAGAGAAGAAAGAGAAAAGGTATTGGCTGAATTGGCAGTGGGCAAGACATTTGATGGAGTCGTAAGTGGCTTGTCATCATACGGTTTGTTCGTTACTATCGGTGGTACAGTTGAAGGTCTCGTTCATATCTCAGAATTGACATACGGTCACGTAAATGATATCAACAGATTAGGAAAAGTTGGTGACAAGATCCAAGTGAAAGTTATTGGTTTGGAAAACGGCAAGATCTCATTGTCTGCCAAGCAAATCAAAGAAGATCCATGGACTGCTATCCCAAGAAAAGTGAAGCAAGGGGATATCATTGATGGTGAAGTGATCAGATTTGTACCATACGGAGTATTCGTCAGAGTATTTGATGACATCAATGGTCTTATCCACTTATCAGAACTATCACAACAATCTATTAACAATCCAAATGAGATCGTGAAATTGGGTCAAATCGTGAAAGCGAAGGTTATCCTCTTGGATCTCAAGAAGAGAAAGATTGGTTTGAGTATCAAGGCATTGCAAATGTCTGATGGTGGCGACGCACAAAACGAAAAAGCCCCAGCAGCCAAAAAAGCTCCTGCCAAGAAAGAAAAAGAAGCAGAATAATTATACATTATACACATACAAAAAAGCCTCTCCAACGGAGAGGCTTTTTTGATTATTTCATATTATACATGATATACAGGATGCCCAAAATAATATTTGCTGTAATTCCGAGTCCATCAACAAATTTCACATAGTGAGACTTACTCGCCTTACTATAACCAAATCTACTCACTGATAAAAGAGTCGAGCTGAGTATCCACAATCATGTCATGCCAACATGCTTATCATGCGCTGCCTGCGTGATGAGCGAACCAAATCATCAGACGATATTAAACAATACGATAGCAGCACTTATTTTATCTCGCAGATCTTTGGAATTAAGAGGTGCTATATTAGCAGTATTGTTTGGCAAATTATTATCTCTGATAACTCCTATCTGTATCATATCTCTTTTGCGAGCACGTATGTGTGGAGGAGTAGAAAGTGCTTGGAGCATGTTATGATCAAAAAACTTCCACTCTGCAAAAAAGTTTTTGCTCTTTCCTGTTCTGTAGTAGTCTATGATAAACTCCAAATCATTTGCACAGTAGTCATTATACATTCTGTATATAGAGTCTGCTATCTGTTTGTTTTCTGCAACAGAGTTCTTCTCATCAAACACACAAAATGACAATATATCTTGCAGAGCAAACAACCCTAATCTACCAGCTTCTTCTTCATAGCTGCGTACTTGCTGCAACGTTTCCTCGGATGCGCCGTTGTGAAATACAGTGCCAATATCATACGCCTTATCTCACCAAAATTGTAATCCACTATCTTGATCTGCAGCCCATTGTATCATATGTCCTGCTCATAGATGCATGACATCAAAGAGTCTGGTAGCAATGCCACCATGATCTCATAGATTATCATGGAGGTAGACTGTATCGCCGTCGGCGATCGATGTCTCGATGTGATCCGCTTTATCTCATTCGGCCTCTTCGACAACAGAGCTAAGGTCTTTGAGTTTCACACTGATTCACCATTTATATAATTCATGCTCCAAGAGATCATAAGCTATATGCAAATCCTTTTCTGTTACGCGATAATGATCCAAAATGTTTTGTTTGAGCGTAGCCAAGACACTTTCACTGACGCCAGTCTTATACTGAGTCTTTTTTTCAGGTACAGATACGCTGATGTTAGTAATGTTGTTTATCATGAGACTATACAAATAGTAAAGCCCGACAATTATATATCAAAACACGAAAATATAAAGTGTCAATTGACGATAGATGTCGACATATATCGACTACTTTGCTTGATTTACTTTATTGTAATAGTATAGTTGATGTGTTATTTAGTCATCAAAATATCATGCAAAAACTGCAAGAAACGCTCCAATCCATTGGCTTAGACAAAAAAGAAGCACAGATTTATCTGGCCTGTTTGCAGTTTGGTAATGTTACTGCCACCACCATTTCCAGAGTAATCGGCATTCCTAGGACTTCCCTGTACGACATAGCTCCCAAACTCGTAGAACAATGATTTCTGACTATCGCCAAAAAACAAAAAACCACATTTTTTGTCGCGATAGATCCGAGTAAAATTCTCGATACCTTGAGCCATAGAAAAGAAAAGATCCAGCAGCAAATGCAGAACTTCAAGGCCCACCTACCAGAATTCCAAAACATAAAATCATTTGTGTGAATAGTTCCAAGTGTGCAGTACTATGAATGACGTGAAGCACTAGAAAATTTTTTCCAACAGATAGCACAAGCAGAGTATTCCTATTCTATATTTAGTTTGGATGATTTGCTTAAGCACGTATTTTTTGATATTGATGAGATAGGACAATATCTCTCTCATCCATGAATTAAGTGAGCACAGAGAATTATGACCTACTCAGAAAACGCTATCAAATACAAGAAAATGGTCGAGAAGATAAACAAAAAAATCAAACGAAAAATTCTGCCAAAGTGATATGCTTTAGCAGCAGAAATAACCCTTTTCGAATGAACTTTATTACAGATGTCCTTTGGCGATCCTAAGCCTGCAATTCTCGAGATGAAACATCCTACCTATTATCAGGCACACAAAGCATTGTTTGATTATATTTGGAAATCATTGGATTAGTTAATAATCGCTGCTATCCCATACCACAACATCAATCCAGTCACCACAAATTTCAATCCAG
>CAZEYI010000014.1:0-11382 GCA_964516785.1 uncultured Candidatus Peribacteria bacterium | reverse complement strand
AGTTTCTGTAAACAAACCTATAGTATCATTTATAGCAAGATACATACTTGATATAAGCCACAATATACCAAAGTTAAACAAAGATTCGTCCTCCTTAAATCCAAAATACGTAGTTATAAAGTTCTTGAACCTAAAACTCATATTCCAACCCAACAAGATCAATACACTGATCATAATAAGCAATGTCGTTTTCCCAAAAGCACCTGATAACAAAAATACCAAACGCGTTGGACTTTCTGGATCAGCTGGGCTTATCTTCGCAATTGGTAGTACAAACATCAAAAAGACCAATACCAAGAGATATAAGACAAATACTTTTTGCTGCTTAGTATATCTAGCAAGTTTTTGAAGAACTAGAAGTATAAACTTCTTGATAGAGTGTTGATTGATCATAATACGACGATAGAAATCTAAAGAGATTGTATATAGTCTAAGACATTTTGAGCATGCCCACGTGCAGATACAGTAGGTCGCATATGAAGTACGGACCCAGCAGGATCTAGAAGATATGTATTTCTAAGAGTACCAATATATTTCCTGCCATACATACTCTTTTCTCACAAAGCATCAAATTTTTTATGTAACGATAGCTCTGGATCAGATACGAGTGTAATCTTTAATCAGTGTTTTTCAATAAAATTACAATGCGAACGATGCGTATCTTTGCTCACACCTATTATCTGTGTATCTAGATCAGCAAAGCGATCGATAAGATCGGTGAATTCTTTTGCTTCTATAGTGCATCCTGAGGTATTATCCTTTGGATAGAAATACAATATGGTATACTTACTACGTCATAGCAAAACAGCAAAATCCACGATTTCCTGTGTATTGTGGATCGTGGTAAGCATTACTTGCATTCGTATTGAGCCAATATTATAAAGAATAATTACCGTAAGAATCTATACCTGTAGGATTGCCGGTCTGCGTTTCCCTCACCAAACTACCAAGTTGCAAAAGCGAGTTAAGTATCTCGCCTACTCTCTTGAAGATATTGCTAGCCGTATAGGTCGCATATCAAGTCACATTGAGTTGTTCAAACAATATCGGGAAAAATGTAAGCAAAAATATAGTCAGCATAACGCCTATGATCATATATCTAATACCATTCCAAGCCGATTTTTTCTTCTCTTCGTCGCCTTGAGAAAAAATAAACAAAAAAATTGCATGGATAAACGCATAGATACACCCACCACATATCACAATCACTATGAGGGCCAATAAGGTCAACATAAAGTGTTCTACGCTAGTGGGAGTTGCGGGTACCATACAATAGTATATTGTAAGAAATATAAACTATGCTACAGCGGCTTCTTCCTTCTTAGATTTCTTAGTGTTTTGTCTAATCACTACAAATTTCTTGAAAGCTTCATCCTTAGTTTCGTTATACATAAGCTTTCCAACTCTTTCACTAAGTTGTGCACCTTTAGCAACCCATTCTTTAACCAAATTTGTATCAACTACAAGCTTGTGAGCAAATGGATCATACGAACCCAAAACATCCTGATAACCCAACTTAACAGGCTTAGTATGCTCAGTAAGTACGAGTCTATAAAAAGGTCTTTTTGTTCTACCGTGTCTAGATAATCTAATAGTTAACATAATGAGAAACGTCAGCTAAAAGTAAAATTATTTCAATTTATCTTTTGAAACATGTTTTGTACGCTTTCTAAGTCTAGGGCTATATTTCATAAGCTCCAACTTTGGGGTAACAGTCTTGTTGATCATAGTATGGTAGTTAGTATCACCTGTTTCACTACATACCAATGCAACAACCACTCTTGCTCCTTTTCCTTTCTTTGCCATGATTTCACAATAATGTGCTATAAAACAATAATTTGGCTCTGGGTGGGCTCGAACCACCGACCTCGTCCTTATGAGAGACGCGCTCTAACCGGCTGAGCTACAGAGCCACTCTTGAGGGATCGTGCTCGAATCGGTGAGGGCGGGATTCGAACCCGCGAGACGATCTCTCGTCTGACTCGTTAGCAGTGAGTTGATTTCGGCCTCTCATCCACCTCACCCCAAAAACAGTATCGCCTTGTATAGCGAAAAGAGATTGCATTGCAAGCCAAAAACACTACATCCTTACGCAATCCGTACAACTTTAAACCATAAAGCTACTCTATGCCAAACGAAATGGGCTGATCAACAGAATGATTAGATGTGGCCAAGATAAGAGACCAGACAAACCAAGTAAAGGAAGAAGACGTCAAACGTGCTGACGAACAAGCAAAACAAGCTAGGCAGATACAAGGAGAGATCAAACAATCCAAAGATAAAAATGGGAAAGTAGCTAATTTCTTAGCATTTTTGCTCAGACAGATAAAAAATGAAGAGATGATAAAAGCGATACATCAGACCTTCTTTAGAGCCAAAGACCCCAGAAACAATGCTACACTAATCAGAAACACTGCAAATCATATGGTTATGTGCGGCCTCTTTGTTCCATTCTTTAGAAAAGAAGCTGAAACTTTCGGTATTCGACCGATGTTCCAGACATTTGCACCAGAGCACATACAAAGTACACAAGACTATATCCCCTATCTCAAAAAACTATCAAGCCAATATCATGACAATATCCCACTGGATAAGGAATCTCTACTCACATTACTATTGCTCATACACCAAGATTTTATAGGGCAAAATACAGAAAATACCCACGACGAACTAAAATTAGGCCTATTCTGAAAATAGAAAAACACAATTTATAAAAATGTCAACGCAAAGTCTTGGGACTTGCGTTTTTTATAAGCTCTTTTTTGACAACAATAGCATATATAGGTATAATCAGGTGTTATTATTTGATTCGAACCGACCACATGGCAGATCCAACAAATGAGGTAAAAGACTTCTCAATCAATACTGGCGTGGAGCTCATCAACGACAATACTCCTACAGTACACAGCAAGGAAGAATTTTCTGATTACATGGAAAACAAAATAGATGGTGGTATATATAAGCCACAGGATATAAACGATATCAAAATTGTGCAGTCCATAAACAACACCAACGAAAACCCAGAAAAAAATATATATGAATTTAGATACAGCAAAGATGGTCAAGAACACAGTTTATGTAAGGTGATAGGCAAAGATAATGCTGACGAATACTTTACACACTATGTAAGCAATTATTTTGGTAATCTGGAAGCTAACGTCAAAAAAAATGTCGCAGTCGAAATGAGTATCAACAACGTTACGGTCAAAATCAAGGAATCCCTACAAGATCTCAGCAGCGATGTGCTTATGCAAAAAATTGATGATATCATCAACAATAATATAGACCCTCTCAGAAAAAAATACGACGCTACAGATAGAAAGTTAACTACAGCCGGGCTAACAAAGATAGAAAAAAACATAACCAAACTCTTGAGAAACAAAGTTGCGCGAGATATAAAAGAGCTAAAACAATTAGAAGATAAGCTACGCGACAAAAAAAGAGACCTCAAAAAAGGCGTAGCAAATATGGACGTACAAGACAATGTAGAAGAAGTATTAAGAAAAGTAGACCAATACGAACAAGACCAAAACTATATAGAAAACTATTTGCATAGTGGTGCGGCTTTATCAAGCTTTATGGAAGATACCCCAACACATTTCGAACGATCGCCTGCAGACAAGAAAGCAGCAGAAAAAATGAAAAAGACATTTACCAAGGTAGAGGCTGCACAAAGAGTTATAAATAATACACTATTGGATGCAGACATGAAAAAAATTATGAGCGATCATAACGAAAGCTTATATGATTACGTCAATGGAGTGGCTAGCGGAACGATAGATCCTGCAGAGCAACCATTTACCGTAGATCCAAATCATGTAGACGGGCTCAATCATATCATACAGCAAGAACCAAGTTTAGCAGTCATAGTATGATACGATGACGAGAAAGAAACTACTGACGAAAATGGCAAAAGAATATTTGAAAATCCTGAAACCAAATTTGATAATACCAATACATACATAAATTCAGGAGACTACAATAGTACAAAAGAAGCCTTTGAAAAATGAGGTATTACAGGAGTTATAGATCATGCTCTTGCTCAGACTAAAATGGGTCATCAACAGAGAGAGTTCTGGTGATGAGCTGCTAAATTAGCAGCCATAGGATGAGGAATATATTTAGGACGAAAATTTCTCAAGTGATCGTATAATGCAGTATTTGGAGACGATGAAGCCAAGAAAGATGGCTTACCTTGGATGATAGGATGAATAGCTGCTATAGCAGGTAGTCAAATGCTCACAGGGAGAAACGTCCGAGATCTAGCAGCAGATGTTGTGAAATGAGGGCCTAGCAGTAATTGGATGGCAAATGTATTTAGTGGAGATGGAACTAAAGAAGGCTGAAACAAAACCACATGAGGAAAAGAAAATGTGGAGGCTCCGGCAAGCAAAGAAGAACTCACCTATGCAAAATGATTCCCAGCTATCGCTGCATTATTCAATGGTATGAAATATAGCGAAATAGATGCTCTCGTAGACAAAGAAGGAGGTAAACTCAAGCTCAATATTCCATTAATGAAACAACATGAAAGATTCAAGACGACAGAAATGAGCAATATATTAGATTTCTTAGATGCAAACCAAAACAAAGACGTTGTAGATCTAGCACTCACAGGCATGGGGATAGATGAAGATGCTCTTAAGAACAATCCAGAAAAGCTATTCAATGAAACAGCAAAAGAGGCGCTTGATAGAGTTGTCAATGTATACAAAGCAATGAGCGATGGATGATATGATATGATATCAAATGAAGGACTTATCCTCGTAAGACAACACATCAAGACAGGCTCCCCAAGCATAGACAATCTGATTGGCAAGGGTATATTCGAAAAATCAGACGCTAAAATTACAGCAACACTCAGCGAACCTCTCCAAAAAGCAGTCTTAGATCTACAAATCAGTGACAAAGAACAGCTCACAAAATCTATAAAGATATTCTTGGAATCAAACAAAACTGCAGGCCTAGATATAGTGAACGAATGAGGCAAAATATATATCGATAACTATGGCAAAAAAACAGAGGTAGACTTTGTAAACAAGAAAATAGAAAATGGAGGGCACAAGATAAAATGCGACACCTACTTAGAACTTATCAGAGCAGCGACTCTTACGAACTTCTTAAAGAAAAGCTTCGCTGACAATAGCAAACAAAAACAACCATTCTACGAAGACTTCCTCAGTGCTGATATCAAATTTGATGACGGTATACGATACAAACCAAATGTAGATGCAGTGACATCAGGTAAAGATCGAAGCATACGATGACTAAATCTTACTGAAGGGAAGCTAGATAAATTTATCCCAGCACTAGCTGCCAACAAAAAAACATATATAGCTTACCTCAATAGCTTCGATATCCGAGAAAGAAAAACCAAGTAAACATAAACTTGTATGCATGAGACAAACTCCTATAAGGAGTTTGTTTTTTGTTATACCAAACAATCTCATGATCAACAGACTAATATATATATTTCTCATACTCATAGCCTGATACCATATCATAGGTACAGGCATAATTTTTGGTCTAAATCTACAACAATACACCACAAGCATCACGCTCATCAGAGACCTATTGCGATTAGGTATAGTATGTCTGAGTTGTATACAACATAGAAATAAGATTATCCCACGAATCCAAAAAAACAAATACATTCTAGCTGTGCTGACAGCTACTATACTTCTGAGCATTCTCATATCTACCTATATGGACAAGAGCATATTTAGTATGTTTGTAGGATTTAAATACGATTTTATGTTTACACTCATTTTCTTGAGTGCTAGTCTTGTATGATTTAGTAACACCAAACCACAAATAGAGAGATATATCAAACTATATATCGGCATTATAATCATCTGATATATACGACAAGCAGCAAGATTGCGATTGCCAGATTTTTTATATCGATTATGATATGGACCAGTAGGCGACTTCGTTTTTGGTACAAATCCTCCCATATATTATCGTACATGACCAGGCGGTGATCCGAGACTACAAGGAATTTTTTCATGACCAAACAATTATGGATACTTCCTCATAGCCATAGCTCCCATCCTCTACACGCGACTCCAAAATAAAGCTAAGACAATAAAAGCAAGCATATGAAGTAGTTTGCGAATAGGAATAATATTAACCCTATCAAGATGAGCTCTTATTGGTGGGATCATAGGAGTAGTGAGTAGCTATCGATACAAGATAAAACAACACAAAAAACGAGCAACAATATGAGCTAGTGTAATAATAATTGCCTTGGTTTGACTCAGCATAATAAAACGATGATCTACCGTAGAACATCTGCAAAATAAAATAAGTGGAATACAAACCGTTATCAATCAACCATTAGGATATGGGCTCTGATCTGCAGGACCAGCAATTCATCACGAAGGCAAACGATTGCCAGAAAATTTCTATCTACAGATCATGATAGATATAGGAAGCATAGGTTTCTTATTATGGTGTGCATATACATATCTTCTTATGAAACAAAGCAAACAACAGGATGACATATATGTCACAAGTTTCCTTATATGACGATATAGTTTAATGATTGTATGATTGTTTTTGCATGTCTTTGAAGACAGCATGGTAAACTACCTATTCTTTGTCCCATATGGACTACTCATTGGCTACAACTTACAGAAGTCATAATATAGACACAATGTCAACTCAATATACAAGGCGATTACTTGCTTTATAGCCACAAAAAGCTAGCCTCAAGCAACATTTTATTAGATTATATAAACAACAATGGTTATGAAAAAAACAGCAAGCAAAAGTACAACTAGCGAAACTGGCATGCTATGTGGTACATGCGACACCAAAAAATGTATTGTATGGGGAGTTGTTACTATCGTAGTTGCTTTTGCAATTAGTTTTCTAGCTGCCAAAATGGCAGTACAAAACATGGAAGTTATGAGAGCAGGAGGACCAGAAAACTACAAAATGATAAAGGAATTGTACAAATCAGATGCATGGAAACAAACACAAGCTATGCAAATCCAGCAAACAATGCAAGCATTGCAAGGACAAGCCGCTGGCGCTATGATGCCTACACAAACAGCTCCTGAAGCAGCAGCACAATAGTTTTTATTACATAAGAATGGTAACAGTATGATCTTCAAGCACGAATCCAAAGCACACAAGATTATCACATCTCCATACCTCACAACTTGATTATTGATAGGTATCTTGGCAGTAAGCATCATAAATCTTGCACTACCAGATGGAGCTATTAAGATGGAAAAATTGAGAGCAGGAGGATCAGACAATTTTGCTAAAGTAGTGGAATTATATAGTTCTGAGTGATACAAATCGCAACAAAAGTCAGCCATAGATGCTGCATTAGCACAATTTGGAGGAGAAGGCAATCCTACGCCAACAGTAGATGCTCCTACAGTAGACACCACTACAAATGGTTGAGATGATCTTAAATCAGAACTAAGCAATATCAAAAAAGGTGCATATATAGACGGCAATCCAAATGCAAGATTTACTGTATTGGAATATTCTGATCTCGAATGTCCATTCTGTAAGAGACATCACCAAAACGGAACTATCGCTAAACTATTGGAGAATTATCCAGATGATGTAAATCACATATTCAGACAGTTTCCACTAAACAATATACATCCAGATGCACAAAAGGCCGCTGAAGCTACAGAATGTGCTGGAGATCAAAAATGAGCAAAAGGATTTTATGCATACATCAATGCTGTTTTTGCATCCACCGACCTCAGTGTTGATGGACTCATAGCTACGGCTACAAACGAAGGATATAATAAGACTACATTTACATCATGTATAAATGGAGGCTCTATGTCTAGCATAGTTGCTGCTCAATTAGCTGAAGGACAAAGATTATTTGGCATCACCGGAACTCCTGGTAATGTATTGATCGATGGAGAGACAGGCAAATTCGTAGTGATAGCAGGAGCTTATCCATATGAGAAATTCGAAACAGAACTCAAGAAAATGCTTGCAGAATAATTTCTATAACTACCTATCAAAAAAGCCTGAACATAGCGTTCAGGCTTTTTGCAATACATATACTAGAATAATTTATCCTCCTCTATTTCAAGCTTCTCTATTTCTATTTTGAGCGCATCAATTTTTTCCTCTTTATCCGACGAAGGTGACATAGTCATAAGCGCTCTCAAATGAGCAAGATATTCCTTTTTCTCGCGAAGCAATATCTGGACGTGTTGTAAACTTGTGCGATAAGCAGCTGCTTGTTTAAGTCATACAACAATGTCGATGATCGTATCAGTCAAATATCATGTACTATCAAAATAATCATTGGATGTATAGTCGACAACATGCACATGCAATACAGTATCCAGAAGTTGTTGATATGTTTTTATAAAGGATAGCATATCAACACTAGCCTTGATAAAGACATCTACCTGTTCATGATTCTTGAGTCCTAGATTGTCTTTAAGATGCTTCAACGAGCTCACAATGTTCATAAGCAAATGTATCTTATAGTTCTTCTGAGATTGTATAGGATGTAATGTTATAACCTGATCGCGAGCAATAGATAATCCAGTCAACTGACATATATGGAAGATAGCAAACGGCATAACAGGATACAACATATGTAAGGTGAGAACTATACATCGAAGCAATACAGAAGGAGTGTGCTCATTGTTTTGATATTTACTCACTTCAAGATATTTGATGCAAAAATCATCAACAATCAAATGGAGTATCGCAGTCAAACGTTCTTGTGGATGATTATACGACTTGGTAAAGACGTCAGTAAATCTTTGGACAATCCACAAATCAAAATCCGATAAGAAAGGGGTAACTTTTTTGAGTTTAGATTGGATCGTGTCTCGATCAAATGATTGTTGCTTACCTGACAGTATATATCTGCTAGCATTCCATATTTTAGACACCACCAAATAGCTCTTTGTTATATCTTGCTGACTGAGAGCTACATCATATCTATAGGCATCCGCACAATAGGTAGTATATGCTGCTTGTTGTTTAGTAAGATAGGCATCATACATATTTTGATAATATCACAATGATTGAATAGTAGGTAATTGCATATCAAGCAATAAAGCCAAACTCATCAATTGATAAACAAAATGAGCGTCGTGAGCAGTATCAGAAATATACAAGAATGTTTTAAGCTTAGGATATGCATGAAGATACGCCAAAGCGCCAAACACACTTTTCATCTCATCATGCATAAACAAACTCGCATCTAATGGATATCATGATTTTGATATAACCTTTGCGACAAACTGATAATCACCATTATCTAAAAGGCGAACAAAATCCAAGCTATTGATCTGATCAAGAAGGAAGGCCATACTTCATTCTGTATTTTTAGGATTCTTATAAGCAGCAAGCATTTCGGATAAGAACTCTTGTGCTGATTCTTTTGAAATATGTCAGACAAAAACAAGGAAATCTACAATATCCTGCATCAATGTTTTATCTTCCGATGTGTGTGTAAACAATAGATCGATAAGTTGTGTAATGTCAAACTTCTGTGACAAAAATCATTCGTGGAATAAGGACAACAGTAATGCAGCCAGACACGTCGATTTCTTTTTCTTATAGGGAGCCAAATTATCTGATAATCCTATGATAGACTCATATCACTGTACAATCGGCATGACAAAATCATTGGTAAGCTGAGTACTAACGATACATGCATCACGCGTAGTGGCCAAAGCAGCAACTTTATTACTCATATCTCCCGAAGGCAATATACTAGGCACAAGATCTGACACTTTTTGCATAACCGTATCCAGAGAGAGTACCCACTGCTCAGTCAAAAATGGATAAACGTAATCTTTGTGTACATGGGAATACGCTATATTGCGCACTTCATCTAATGAGGACTGTAAATTGTGGATATCATACAAATATTGAACAATATTATCTCTAAACTCTACAACATTTTTACCAGCATAAATCATGGCATGATCAGTAAAGATATTGTTATGATCAAACGCATATATATCGGTTGGCAAACCATGTCTCTGAGCTATAGCATAACTTTTGAAATCATGAGCAGGAGTAACTCTATACACACCAATAGGATCTCATAATTCTATAGACTCATCAGCAACGATAGGGATGATTCTATTAATAATAGGAACTATAACTTTTTTACCAATTAATTTCTTAAATCTTCTGTCAAGTGGATGCACAGCCAAAGCAACATCACCAAACAAAGTCTCCGGACGATCCAGCAACACGACCATCGCTTCTTTCTTCGTATCTACAAAATATCTCACCTTATGAACCGTAACAGGACGCGGCATCATTTGTACTTCTTCTGCTAATAATGATGTTTGCGATTTGATACTTCGATACGAAACCACCTTTTTCTTCTGCAGAAATCATGATGCACACAAACGAGACAAGCTTGTTCTCACAAAATGTCTCCATCCCTGAGAATAACTAGTCCCCAATATATGAGAACCGTATCCTACACCAAAACGCTCAAGCGTATCTTTATGAGTATTGTATGTTCTATATGCATCAAGAATAGACTCCCCACCATTACCATGAACAAAAAGAGCATGACGCACTTGATCCATAGACTGATGTGCGTACATGCCACACAATACATCAGCATAGATGCTGCGACCCAATGACTCTTGAGAAACATTATAGGGAGTATACAAAAGTGTAGAAAAGCTTCCCTGTGCTTTCTTCGCATTTTGAGCTCGCTGTCTCAGTACTAAAGCATCATAATCACTCTTATATTTTTTTGGGAAATCTTGCATGGGTACGCAAGTGGTTGTAATTTAAAAACGTTGAGATTTGGTATACAACGCATACATGCTATAGATCAACAAAGTAACAGCCACAACCAGTGCGATACTATCAAATGGTCCGACCTCTACTCTCTTGATACTATCAATAAGTATTTCTTGTCCATTGGCACAATACGCCTGGACAGCATAATATGCAAATTCTTCATTTTGTGCCTTAGTATTGTATGGATATACAAATCTAGTTTCAGTCGTTTCAGCAATCTTTTGCATTTGAGAAGTAACGCTGCTAGGACTATCAGATCTATAGATAATATATTTGGTCGCATACTGTACTGCATCCCATACGATATAATAGGTATCATCAACTTTTTCTGTTCTCAATGGGATCCCTGTAACTACACAACTAACCAAAGAACGCGGATCTACTTCGATCACATCAGAAGCCTTTCCAATCGGAGTATTTTGTAAATCCAATGGAGTAATTTGAAAATAGTATTTGTCCAAGGGATTTATCTGCGTAACCTTAATTTCATTAGTAGCAAGATCCGTACTTTTATCCAAACTCGTAGAACTTGTTCCATACAAAACTCTAAAGCGACTAGCATTTCACAAGACATCCCAAGTCAAAGTTAAAGCAGTC
>CAZEYI010000013.1:0-12018 GCA_964516785.1 uncultured Candidatus Peribacteria bacterium | reverse complement strand
TACATGAACTAAGTCTCCATCCTCGAGAAAAAACAATTGCTCTGCATACCCTGCCAATGCTTGCTTATCTGATGAGAAGAAGAAATCATTTTTGGCATCGTAGCCAAAGATAAATGGACTACCTAATTTGACTCCTATCATCTCCCCTGGTGCATAGTCACTGACGATCAGCATCGCGTATGCTCCTCTGATTTGCTTGAGGCATTTTTCTACTGTTTCGAGAAAATTTCCCGTCCAGTTGGCGTCCAATAAATTTGCAAACACTTCTGTATCTGTCTCACCATAAAATGTATATCCTTTTGCGCTAAGATCTTGTTTGAGTTTGTGATAATTTTCGATGATACCATTGTGCACGACGTAGAAGTGGCCATTTTTATCGTGATGTGGATGTGTGTTCTCATCAGTCACTCCTCCATGAGTTGCCCAACGCGTATGTGCGATACCCATCGTATAATTCGCATCATGCGGCACTTGTGCAGTGACTTTGGCAGCCAGATTGGATACTTTACCGACTGCTTTGAAAGTCTTGATATCTTTAGATTGATCAGAAACTCGCATACCTGCTGAATCATAGCCACGGTATTCGAGTCTTTCTAGTCCATGTAACAATATTTTCTCTGCACTATTTTTTGCTCATTTATATCAGAATATACCACACATATATCGTTCATTATCCTAAATAAATACTACAATCCTGGAAGTATTGTTACTAAGAAATGTACTACTGGATCTACATCGATACCATAAACGATCGCTCATCACAATGCTCCTGTATATGTCACAGCTATAAGACCAATAACTGCGAGCACAATATGGAGATATCGTTTCTTGATCCATATAATAAGAAGATCAAGGTAGTGTGTGAGTTTATATTTTTGGATGATACTACTCCATCTACGTACAATATAATCCCATACATAGATGACTGCATTGATACCAAATGCAATTGTGGTTATATTTGCAAAAAGTGAATGCATTTCGATCATAGGACTATCGCCCATCAAACCTTCTGCTACTTCGCCAGTCATCAATGCCAACTGTGCTCCTATCCGTCAGGCTACAAGTAGTACGGTCTTGATAAGATGCCATGGTGAGTTGATATCTTTTTTGGGAGTACATACTTCTATCAGTGCATACAATACGAAGAATGCGATGGGGAAGTGCACAAATAATGGGTGGATATTCATATCTATAGATGATGAATAAAAAATCGCTACAGTGGGCATGCAAATGTTTTAGCTATCTGGGACAATGGCTGCTGACCAGGACTATTGATTCACATTCCTACTCGTGTCGGATAGCCTGTGATATTGGCTGCCTGACATTGTCATGGCGAAAGATCACAATCCACATAATGAATAGATCCAAATGCATCGCCAAATAATTTCTTCTGATTTTGGCAGTGAGGGCATCGTTCGGTGCCGTACATGATTACGCCTTTTTGTCTCAAACACAAGGCCAATGACTGTGGGCCCAAAAGATCAATAGCCGACTGCAATATCGCTCTCGTGCGATACTGAAATGCGAATTTTGGACTCTGTTCTATATCACGCACCAATGCAATAAGGGTGGATTTTGCAGCATCTGTTTTGGACACAATCGTAGAAACAATCCTGTCAATAAAAGCATGGTCTGCATCAGATAATTCGTAGGAACTTATATTGGTTTGGATACATGATTGCTGCTCGCTAGATATGAGACTTTGACAATCAGCCGCATAAGACCATCAAACAAAGGCGACGAATCCAACTACCATAATATAAATTTTTTTCATAGATGCTCGATATGTAAAATTTATCTGGTGATCTTAAATCCATCTGGAGTATCTTCGATATACCATCCCTGCTGTGCTAGATTTTCTCTGATCATATCGGCAAGTTTATAGTCTTTGTTTTTCTTAGCATCCAAACGTTCTTGTGCTAATGCTGTGATTTCTACCGGAATTATAAGCTCCTCTGCTGCTTCAAATAAGCCAAGTTTCAATACATTATGATCCCATCGTTCCAATACGACAAACAGTTCTTCTGCATCAAAATCGAGCATATCTTTACTAGCTACACCCAAATGATAATGAATGTGTGCTAATGCATTTGGCGAGTTGAGGTCATCGGCGTATTCGGTGATGAGTTTTTGGTGGAGTTCTTTGACAAATGGGTCAAGCAATTGTTCGCTCAATAATCCTGCGGGCAATGTGAGCAAACTAGAGCCCATAGATCATTTTTTATCTTTGATGAGTGATTGTATTTTTTGCTTGAGATTTTTTCTCGTGCTTTTTGCTGCTTCCAGATGCTCTCGTGTAAAGTCTTGAAAACTACGATAATGCGCACTGAGGAAGAAATAACGCAAATCGAGTGCATCAAATCATTTCTTTTCTAACCCAGGCAAACTCAAATCATCGCCAGCGGACTTCGATATTTTTTTGCCGTCAATATTGAGAAACTGTGAATGCATCCAGTAATTCACCCACTTATGCTGATGGGCAAATGAACACTCAGACTGAGCTATCTCATTGGTATGATGGATAGAAATGTGGTCTACTCCTCCGGTATGAATATCAAAATGATCGCCAAGTGCTGCTTGTGACATGGCGCTACATTCTATATGCCAACCTGGGAATCCTTTGCCTCGGGGGCTATCTCGCTCCATCTGTCTCTGTTCGCCAACGGGTGAGAACTTTCGAAGTGCGAAATCTGTAGGATTTTGTTTGCCTGCATCGTCTACTCTTTCGCCGGAGCTCAATCCTTCCAAATGCTTCTTATAATTTGGTCACATGAGTTTGCCATAATCATCGATCTTGGCGGTATTCATATATATACCATCGCCGTCAATCACGTAGGTCAATCACTTATCCACCAATGTCTGGACTATAGCTATCTGTTCAGGGATATAGTCTGTTGCCTTTGGGTGTTGATCAAAAGCTATATGGAGCTGAGACAAATATTTTTTGAAATTATCTTCATACTTCTTTGCAATATCTCGTGCGGACAATCATTCACGACGAGCGCCTTTTTCCATCTTGTCTTCACCATGGTCGCCATCATCGGTGAGATGTCATACATCCGTAATGTTCATCACATGCTTTACGTTGTATCCACAGACATGTCTGAGTGTATCTCCCAACAATCCACAAAACGTGAAATATCTCAGATTACCTACATGTGGATCACTATAGACGGTTGGCCCACAAGAATAAATACTAACTAACGTAGGATCAATGGGAGTAAATAGTTCTTTTTGGCGAGTGAGCGTATTGTAGATCTGGAAGTTCATGATGATATATGTGTTAAATATATGTGGTATGTATAGATATGGGATAGGGAAATGCTAGGATTTTTTTGTTCTTGTAAATTTTGATGGCAATGTTATAGGTGTGAGGTCTTTTTACTATTTCCACAAACAGATGAAACAGAATGTATTATTTATCCTGGCTATCCTCCTCCTGTCAGGAAGTTTAGTTTACATAGGTCAACAACTCACAAATTCTGGTTCTAATCCTATGGGGATGACCAACACTATCTCTGTAGCAGGTGAAGGTAAGACGAAAATAAGCCCTGACACCATGCTTATCAGTCTCTCTGCGACTGAATTATCTAAGACTACTGAAGAAGCACAGAAGATAGTAAATACAAAACTTGCTCAACTCAGAACTATCTTACAGACATTTGAAATCCCAGACAATAAGATAACTACACAACAACTTAGCGTGTATCCAGAATATGATCGATCTGATGGTAAAAGTACCATCATCGGATATAGAGCGACACAAACCCTCGATGTGCGTGTGATGGGTGATAAGTACGAAGATAAAGGTGCACAAATTATAGATGAAGCAAGCAAAATCGGAGGTATCAGTGTGTATCAGACATCGTTTATCGTAGATGATATGGATGCAGCTTTGCTCGTAGCTCGTGAAGCAGCATTTGCTGATGCAAAGACCAAGGCGCAACAATTAGCAGATCTTGCTGATGTCGATCTTGGTGATCCTGTAACTATTACGGATCAAAGTTATCAGAACTATCCTACTCCTCCTATTATGTACGCTAGAGCGGAAATGGCTATGGATGGCGGCAAGAGTGTGGGATCAACACAAGTAAATCCTGGGGAAACAGAAATTACCGTCAATCTTCAAGTGATGTTTGCATTAGAATAATATCGCGAAAATGTATAAAAAAAGAGCCTTCGAGGCTCTTTTTTTATTGTATCAATTAAGAAGAAATTTACTCATCTTCATTATGAAAGGTAGAGGTTCGTATCTGGCCTTCTTGTATAGGCAAATCATCTATTCGCATCTCGTTGATCTCTAACACATATGATGCAAATCCAGAATAGTGATATAGAGGACATGGTTCTGCTGAACATGGCATAGCAGATACGGTATGCAAAACTTTAAATCATGAATCAAACCAGACAATACCTAATGGAATTCGCACTTCTTTCATCCAAAAATCTGTTTCCTGGGGTTCTGAGAAAGGGAATAACATTCACTTATACTTAGATAAGTGTGCTTTGTGCATGAGTCATTGTTTTCTTTCCTCATCGGTCTGAGCAATATGAGCATGAAAACATATGTCGTTGTAGCATAGAGTCGCATCTTTGGAAGTGAAATACATATGAAATAATATCAAACCACTCAATGGGACCAATAATGATACTGATGATACCAACATACCTCGCTTTTGCTGTAGCATACTAAGATAATAAATAAAGTCATTCCGGGCTTGACCCGGAATCCAGCATACGTATATATAGTTTATAATTTATCGATCCTGAATCAAGTCGACCACCCAAGGGGACCTCTTCAGTGTATGCAGGACACAGGATGATAAATGATTTATTTAGCTTTGGTGATGAACATACATATCCTATGTATCTCTGATAGTGACAAACACTTTGCTACTGCTGTAGCAGAGTATGTCAAAAGACTCAATAAATCTGTAGAGATCCATGACATCAAGCCATACAGACACGATAACCCAGCTTTTGTTATAACTAAAGAAACCCAACAGATTCAAGAAATATTGCAAAAAAAATTTGCACAGCATTATAAGATACTGCTGAGTAAATCTGGCAAGGATTTTAAAACAGAAGATTTGTGATTACTCTGTAGTAAAAATCCCAATATTGTGTTCATTATATGATGACCGTATGGTTTGGATGAATTACAACTACAAACTATCATCAATACATCGATATCTTTTGGGAAAATTACTATGCCTCATGGATTGGCAAAAGTAGTCTTATTGGAGCAAATTTATAGAATACAATCGATAGAGTGAGGGAAAAGTTATCATTATTAAACAGCAAAAGCCGAAGGATAAACCTCCGGCTTTTGATTACATCACCTTAACTCCTCGGGAATCTCGGGCGTATAGCCTGGTATATTGGCAATATACCATTCTATGATGCGCTGACGATCTTTTCCCCAGTCCCCTGTCATCATCATACGAGGCGCAATCTTGACTATCTTATTTTTATAGTCAAACCCCACACATATTACAGGGATGCCGGTTTCTACTGCAATCTTGTAAAAACCTAGTTTCCATGATACTGTTTTGTACTTGGTCCGCGTACCTTCTGGTACAATAGTGATAGAAATTTGGTCTGTACTCCCTATGGCTTGCACCATCTGTTGTACATAAAATCCCTTCCCTTGTGCCCCTTCAGGACGTATTCCTAATTCACCTTTACGGTCAATAGGAATTGCACCCAAGCGCAATAGCAACCATGCTATTGGATATTTGTGTAGATGGTACCAAGGGAAGACAAATAATTCTGCCTTGGCAGCAAATCTGGAGTTTGGAAGCGGTTGGATGTTTCGTACACACCAACCAAGAAGGACATCCAGAAATCCTTCATGATGTGGAGCTACGATGAGCAAAAATTTAGGAGAGTTTTTTGGGAAGACGCCATTGATCTTCCACCCCCAAATATTCAAGATGATTTGGCTTACTAGTTTTATCATGGTAGATTGGTTTTTTTGTTTGTGAAAGTTTATTTTAGCCAATGCTGTTGTTTTTACAAGAGATGTAGACTTTTTGTGATAAATAAACATAATATAAAACAAAGATTGTGACAATAAAAATTGCACATCACCCGCTCCACACACTACGAAAGTCTATCTGTTGACATTTAACATATATTGGAGTATAATACACACTAGCTTCATCTATAAAACAAATTATGATCAATATCATAGATCAACAAGATCAGCCTCAACAACAAGGCTGACTCCAAAGACTCAAACATCTATCATTGAAGGTATTGAAGGCAATACTTTTTATCAAAGATCCATATACTCTCAAGCAATTATGTAGGATAGCCGAGCAGATAGAAGAACTTGAGGAAAATCAATCAGCTGAAAAAATTGGGGAAGAACTTTCTCATTTACCAAAAATCATAGATCTGCCTGTGGAGGAAGGGAGTGGGATCAAGCGTATGCGAAGAATAACTCCAGATGCCAATAGTTGAATAGAATCTGATGCATTTCAAGCAATACTGTGAGATGATTTTATAAAAAGGCAAGAAATTTGTCTAGAAATTTATAATGACTTGGAACATATCATAGCATCATTACAAAAAATGAAAGAGTATGAATCAGCTCAAAAGGCAGCTATCAAAGTCAAAGCTATCTACTTAGAAATATTGAGATGATATATGGTAAATAATCTAGAAGGCGTGCAATCTATTCCTAACTATGATAGGCTTATAGACAAGTATGGAGATATTAAAGATGCAATCCTCGAAGTAGTGAAAAACTAAATTATAAAAACTGGCTAATAGTTAGCCAGTTTTTATAATTTCTCAAAAAGTTCAGTAATAATTGTGTTGTATACATCCATACCTTCATCGGTGAGGTGCAAGGTATCTTCAGCGTAAAACACATAATCACTGGCCATCCACTCCTCGAGTTTTGCTTCCCAGTCAGCAACAAACAAATCTGCATACGATGCAACATGAGACAACCCATGTGATGTTCTCAGCGCAAGGAAAGCTTTTTCGATACGATAATTTTGCTCGTCCAATGTCTGGATGGTCGCAGTATCAATATAATTTCACTTACAAAAATCTGCGATAGCTTTGGTATTGGTCCAACGCACTGCTTGGGCTTCCTGTTGCGGAGCAAAAGAAACCAACTCTCAGGTCAAACACGATGAAGCAGATGTACCGAAGCCTATGTAATCTCACATCTCTCGATAGGTATTGTTATGAATGCTGAGTTTCCCTGGCATAGCAAAATTTGATATCTCGTATCTACCATATCAGGCATTGATAACTGATTGTTTGAGAGCCTCAAACTCCTCGTATACTGCGTCATCGTCGCCATATCTACGGAGTCATAATCCATCTTTGAGATGCGTGGTTTGCTGGATCTGTTGATTATATCGATCGCTACCAGGGAAGAGTTCTAGTGTATACAATGATATCCCATCAGCCATGCCACTCATGATCAATTTTTGGAAAAAATGTCGTCTATCTGCATCTCGTAGTATGCTCTGTCACTGAGCATCGGTATTTCGTTTGCCAAAAGCGATGAAGTCCAAGTTGTAGATATTGTTGATCTGTTTGATATTGCGTAATTTTCTCAGGAAATCGCAGATAGCTGGGAATGAGTACAATCTACCTGACTCCTGCAATACCTCTTCATCAAAAGTCTGGATCCCAATACTTCGTCTGATCCTACCGAAAGTATGATAACGAGCTGTTATAGTTTCTATAATATGCAATACTTCATCCTGTGGAAATGGGTTGCATTCGATCGTGAGCTCGACCAGTAAAGATATATCAAAATACGTACTAATTGTATCAATAATTTTGGCCAAATTATCTGCTCCGATACGCGTCGGCGTCCCTCCACCAAAATATATGGTATTGATCTGTGGCTTGTTCATCTTCGTTCACCACTCAGTAATTTGCTTACAGAGAGCTTCCACATAAGGATCTATGAGTTTACTGACTGCATCTTTTCCATCAATAGGCAAAACATTGAACGAGCAATAGCCGCATTTTTGGTCACAGAATGGGATGTGGATGTAGAGTGATAACATGTGAGATACTATAGTTTTTTGCTAGGAAAATACATCTGTTTATCGTGGATTGTGTGATTGACATTTATGTCTTGTTGTATACAATGTATGTAATAATTATTTGAACATATCAATAATGAGTATGTTGGATGGGATCCGATTAAATGATAATATATCACTAGAACAGGATGATGTAGATGCTCCTGATACTTTACATATAGTCATAAGAAATGGAAAGGATAAGCTGCGTATGATTCTTACCGTTGATCCTCATGTAATAGCCACAGAAAAAGATACAGCAGACAAAAAAGTATATGATATTAGTAAAGACCAAAATATAGAACATCTCCGTAGCATACAGAATGCTCTTTCAGATTATATGGATGAATATCCCAAGCAAAAATCGGAGATACTCAAAGCTTTGGCAAAATTTCCTATGCTTACTAGCCATATCAAAACCAGCAAAATAGCTCTGGCAACAACTCTATCTATGGAAGATATCCATACACATATGTCTATACATCTAGAAAAGATGGATACATATATAGCTGAACTCAAACTTCTGCAGTCAGCTCGATCCATGCAACATATCAAGCACAATGCTATTTATCATACATATAAAAAACTCAAAAGTCAGCACAAAGCTGCCTCAGAGCTCAATAGCAAACCTAGCGACAAATCTACTCCATACTGGGAACAATTGGGTATCTTATATAGAGAAAATTTGCATAATTTGGTACAAGTAGACAAAGAGGAGAAAAAAATACAAGACAGCATAGATAAGCTCTATCAAGAGATAGAACAAATACGCAAAGATCAATCATTTATAGCTGATTTTGACTCTCTCCTTGCTAATGCAGGGTCAGATAAAGCCAAACATAAATTATTGATCAGAAAAAAAGATATAGAACTCACCTACAAAGGAGAATTTTCACAGCGCATACAGTCAGCTGAAGAGAGAATTACACTTCGTAAGAATGAGCTCCCATTTTTCAAAGATATGCGTCTTGTTATACTAGAACAACAAGAAGATTATATCAATCAATTGGTGGTATTACACAAACCTGCAGAACACATACAAACTAGCATACAAAGCTATACCAAAAATCTAGAATCTCAAACTATAGAACACAAAAAATCACAACGTGAAACAAATAAGTATGCACGCCAAATAGATGCATTTCGTTATACGAACAAAATACTGGACCTCATGAATTATGAAAAAGCATTTATCGATACAAAACAATTGCTGTTGAATGGTAACGCTACAGCAAAGATACTTTATATACTCGAAGAGTTTGCTAAGATACCGTCTGAATATACATCTCTACTGAGCATAAAAGAGAGAAGTATGTATTACAAACGCTTGTTAGATAAAGAAAAAAATAGTCAAAGTCCCGCTGTTATTAGCAATAAGACTCACAACAAACTGCTGTTTTTAGTCGATAAAGATTTTGTATCTATCAGCCAAAGAAAGCCACGTATCTATGAAGCTCACAAACAGATACATCAATCCGACCAACAGATTGCTGCATTACAAAAGGAGCTAGCTGTTGTGGATAAGTGATTTAAATGAACTGATAAAAATTCTGATGCGCACAAAAATAAGCGTAAACCATATACTGATCAGATAGATATACATGAAAAACTCATCAAACAAATAAAAAACGAGATGAAAATCATGCTGCAAAAAATCATGACAGATCATAAAGATGCAGATCGTCGCACCAAAGATATACTTAAAAATATTACAAAATATGAACAGCTTATATTGACCTCAAGAAAACAACTCCAAAGCATGTTGGCATCTGATAGAGCTGTACAAAAACCTGCTACTGCAATAGATCTCCATAAACTTGCCGAAGAAGTATCTCATGAAGAAAAATCCCTACAGATAGCTACACATGAAAAAACTATAGCAACCGACAATCGATATACCCATATCCTCCACATTCATGATACTATACTCTTGGATGCCGAAAACTATATCCAAAAAATTATATCCTCTATAGAAAATTTTGAATCTAAACCTACTTCTGGGGTACCAAAAGAATTGAGGATAACTGGTGGAGATAAGGTATTCTTACAGAGAAGCTATACTCTATTGGATGCTTTTATCGAAAGATTTGAATCCCTATATAAACTCACAGAACTGACACTATCCCCTACTAGCGATCTCCAACAAGACGAAAATATCAAGTGACTCAAACTCGATATAAAAAATACGCTGAAAGATATAACTCCCTATCGTAAGTCTTAAGATTTCTCGTCTACTATAACCTCCTCCCCTCCTGCTCAGAAAACTGCTTCCAATTCTTCTTTGGATTTCACTTCGTAACCATCGAGATAGATATCCAAATGTGGTTTTTTCTGTAATAGTTTGTCCAAGCTTTGCGTGAGTATATTGTAATCTCCAGCCTTGGGATAGACGTATGTCAATGGATCGATCAAACCTGTCGGACGGATGACTTGCTGAGCGATAGTCTTGGATAGTTCCAATTCATATGCTGCTGGTGTTGCAGAGACAAATAATGTCCTCGCTCCTTTTTTGGTCTTGCTGGATAATTGTTCGAGATGATTTTTTTGACGCGCCTTGAGTTTGACAGGATCTTTTGCTAATAACTGGATATGTGCATCTGATTCGAGACTTGCTTCACTCATAGCGGCAGCATCTGCAACTATCTCATCGATAGGTCTAAGACCAAGCGTTACTTCCAATTCTTCGAAACGCAAAGGTCTATGATCGATAGCTGATGGGAGTCTAAATCCATACTTAATCAAATTTGATTTTCTGGATCTATCTGCTTGAGGCATCGCTCTCAATTGCGGGATCGACATATGTGATTCATCGGCAATGAGCAGCATATCATCTGGGAAATAATCGAAGATAGTATTTGGTGCTTCACCAGGCAAACGACGATCAAAGTATAAGGAATAATTCTCGATACCATTCGTAAACCCGGTTTCGCGAATCATACGGATATCGTACATTACTCTCTTCTTGATCCTTTCTGCTTCGACAAACATCTTGGCTGCTTCAAATTCCTTGACCCTCAATTCCATCTCTGCTTCCATCTGCTGGAGGATGAGTTCTATATCTTCTATATCCTGGAGATATTGTGTCGCTGGCCAAAGCATCGCTTTAGTTGTAGTTTCTAAGTTTTCAAATGTGATCCCGTCTTTTTTTTCGATGTATTCCAATGTCTCTTCATTAAAACGACATCTATACACACACTGCTCTGTGGAGGAATATATATCCAATAATTCTCCTCTAAAGTCAAACATACCAGCTTCTATCTTGGACTGGACTGGCTTGTACTGCATCTTCAATAACTGTCTCTTGAGAAGTGTAAATTCGTATGTTTTTCCTACTTCAAGAACTAATGTATAATCCTGGAAAAATTGCTTCTGTCCCAAACCATAGAGGGCCGATACGGATGCTACCACTATCACGTCTTGTCTCGAAAGCAATGAAGCCATCGTTGCAAGCCTGTACATCTCAATTTCCTTATTTATCGTAGCTTCTTTTTCTATGTAGACGCCTTGCTCAGGGAGATAGGATTCTGGTTGATAGTAATCAAAATATGATACAAAATAGTGTACTGCGTTGTTTGGGAAAAAATGCTTAAATTCTGTAGCAAGCTGTGCAGCGAGTGTTTTGTTATGAGAAAGTACCAAGGTAGGTTTCTGGAGTTTTTGGATCACATTTGCCATGGTAAATGTTTTACCTGTACCTGTTGCACCCAGCAAGGTTACCGACTTCTGATCAGCATCATAGGCATCCAATATCGCCTTGATAGCTTCTGGCTGATCTCCAGCTGGTTGGTATGAGGATTGGAGTTGGAACATAGCATAAGATAGAGATAAATGTTATTTACCAAAACAAGAACCCACGTACTTATCATTTTTATCGCTGAATATTTCTTCGCCCCTATCAGTGCAATTTGTTGTTTGACTGTCTATTTCTTTGGTGACAAGTGCTTTGCCTAACTCC
>CAZEYI010000012.1:0-12061 GCA_964516785.1 uncultured Candidatus Peribacteria bacterium | reverse complement strand
TTACGTTCGTTTGATTGAATGTAAACGTAACTGGGGAAGGTTGTGTTACTGCTGTCGCAGCAGTAACAGCACAACCATTTGCATCGGTGATAGTGGCAGTGTAATTGCCAGCAGGCAGGTTGCTTATAGAGCTTCCTGTCTGACCGTTGTTCCATACGTAAACGTAAGGAGCAACGCCACCATTGATGAATGACACAAACGCTGTGCCATTGTTGTCGCCAAAGCATGTTGTCGATGTTGAGTCGGCATTAGCTGTTAGCAGCAGAGGTTGTGTAATATTCACTATGGATGTATCGCTACAGCCGTTGGCATCACTTACCGTCACGGTGTATATGCCTACAGATAGATTGGTGCGTGGGTTTAATCCTACGCCAGGTCCTGTCCAACTGTAGTTGTACGAACCTGTTCCACCTGTTACTGTTACTGTCGCTGTGCCATTAGAGCCACCAAAACAACTTACGTTTGTTTGTCCGCTAATCGCAGCGGTCAGTACAGCAGGTTGTCCTACTGTGGCTGTGTCTGTCGCAGAACAGCCGTAAACGTTCGTAACCGTAGCAGTATATACTGCTGGGCTCAGATTGATGATACTTGCAGTAGTTGCTCCATTATTCCACGTGTAGGTGAAAGGAGCTCCTAAAGCTGCAGTTACCATAGCAGAACCATCATTCAGTCCATTACATGTTGCATTGATGCCGATGGCACTTACAACAGGATTTGGACGAACTACGATAATCTGGTTGGCAGTTGCTTGGCAGCCATTTGCATCAGTTGCTTGCACTGTGAATGTGGTGTTACCCACAGGTGGTGTAGCAGTGATGTTGGCTGTCGTGGCATTAGTGTTCCACAGATAACTTGTGCCGCCAGTTGCAAAAAGAGCAACCAGAGTGCCTTGGCAAACTGTGTCGTTTGGCGACACGGTGATGTTTGGCGTTGGCAAAGCATTTACTACCACGTTGGTGGTATATGTTGTGAAACACCCAGCGGGATTATAAATGTCCACGCTGTAGATACCGGCATTGGCGATGGTTGCAGGTAATGTTGGATTTTGGCCAACAAAACTGAATCCATTTGGACCGCTCCAATCGTAGGAGGTCCCGCCTGTTGCTTGCAAACTCATTGTGCCACCTACGCAATAGGGGCCAGTGTTGCTTGCATTGCCGGTTGGGTTGGCGTTTACAGTTAGTGTAACAAATCCGATTCCAATAAATTGGTTCCCGTATGTTATATTTACTGTATAGTTCCAAATTCCTACACCGGGTGCTAATGTAATTGTGTCGTTATTAGCTGCACCAAAGCTAATACCGTTTTGCAACCATGCAAAATTTAGAGTGTCAGTGCCGTAGCCGGTTGCGGTGGCTATTGCTGTTACACTTTGTCCTGAACAGACAGTCGAGTCGTTCAGAACGATTGTTGTTTGGGCACCAACACTAAGTGTTGCGAAAAGTCCCAAAATTGCGAAAATTTTCTTCATTGTTTTTTTATTGAAGTTGTTTTGTTTAATGTTGTTCTGTTTGATAGAGAGGTCAGATACTTTCCCCTTTTTAACTAGGTCTGCATTCCTGTTAAAGACGACTTGCGCGGGGCTCAACACCTGGCGCAACAATGTTATACTCTTTTTTAAAGAAAAGTCAATCTATTGTGCGTATGGTAAAAGTAATATAATCCTTGTTGGGTACTGATGTTATCTCTCTATTTTGCTGTAGGAAGGATCCAATTATTGGATTGGCAGGTATTTGCATCGATATCTTGGAAGACACAGGCGAGGAGTGTGGTAGCGTAAGCGCCGGTAGGAAGCGAGAAATCTATGATGAGATCGTTATTGATCCCAAAAGAGTACTCTAGGTCTTGAGGGACTACTCGCAATGCTCTTCTGATGCCAAAAATCTTGTATTGTTGGCAAACTCTCTGGGTTTTTTCATCAAGAAATTGTGCTTGGTCGAGAAATTGTGCTTCATATTCTCCTGATGGAGTGTCAGAGGAAGGTGTGAGGAAATTGTATCAAAGAATTGGTCAGGTAGGGATTCGCTGAGTGGGATCGAAGTCTATAATTTCTCAGAGATTGTCTGGAGAAAAATATATTTGTGATGCATGATCTTCTCTGCTTTTTTTGTAATCAAAAAGCTGTATTTTATCTCACTGGAGGATACCGGTTTGGACCTGGTAGGCGTGGTATTTGTTGATACAGATATCTCCGTCGAGGTAGTATAGGCCTTTGGATAGTCTATCTAGGACGTAGCTATTGAATCGAGCACTTCCATACGCTTGTAGCCTAAACTTGAGTTCAAATTCATTGCTCGTATCATCTTTGCTCTGAAAAATTTCTTTGGCACGGTAAAAATTACGCATCCCTTTGCCAAATCTTTGGATCCCAAAGCAATTTGGGAAGCCGGTTTGTTTGATTGTGGCTAGATTTTCTTTGATATGTTTTTTAATCTTCCCATCTACTTTTTTGTGTGCTCTGAGTGTGATAGTAAAATGATTGCCACTGTTTTTGCCGATCGTAAGTGGTGTGTTATGTCGATGTGTTTCGAGAATTTTCACTTTATTGCTTACTATGTCGAGCAGTTTTTGTTCATCAGTAATATCGTTGCGATGCATACTGAGTCGCTGTCTGGTGACTGCATTTTTGTCTTTGAGACCGGCTATACCAAATGATTTTCTTGGTAATTGTAATTGTTTTCAGAGATATCAGATGATGTCCATTGTGTTTTGATCTGTTTTTTCGAAGAGGATATAGAAAAAATCTCCTTGTTCGGCACATGTGAAGTCGAGGAGTTCTGTGACTATGAAGTCTTGTGGTGATTTTTTGAAGGAATAGAGCATATTAGGAAGATGTGGTTTGTGATTCTTTTTGCAAGAATAAATCTATGATTTGTTGTGTTTGTGGTGTAATTATTCCTTGAAAGTTCAATTTTTCTTGAGCTCGAGGATATTCAAAGTTTCTTATCATATCATACACACCAAACTCTGGTCATCAAACATCTGTAATCAGCAAATATAGGGTGTTGTTTTGTATTTTATACTTTGTGTTAGATGGACTGATGTTGGGATAGGAATTTGGATGTGCTAGCTTAAGTTTGTTTCCAACATCGTTTTTTATGTATGAGAATATTTGTCTACATATTCATGTGAGATGGGTTTCTTTTTCTACTAAGTCCATTATGGTTGGTCATGGAATATATGTAGGAGTAGTTATTGTTCCTCCGTATTTAGTTGTGTATATCTGATTGTTCCTCCGTATTTAGTTGTGTATATCTGATTGTCCCTTAAGGGTAGAAACTGGACTATTACTTTATTTATTGGGGCTTCGTTTATAAAGACCGTATCCTTTATTGTGTCGTATGTGAGGGCCGGATGGGAGGCAAGATTTGTTTGAATAATATGGTAAATTGCTAATTCTCCTGGTTGATATGGATATTTTTTGTATAATTTTCATATTTTTTCGTCTAGATATACTTCACTATCTGCGCGACCATCAAAAGTACCTCTTTGATTTGGTCCTCGAAGGCATTTTATACCTTTAGGAATTTCTAATGTAGGGTATTGTTTTTGCATCAAAAATATGACAAATAATTTTTGTTTATTATAGTCTAAAATTCAAATAAGTCAATATCTATCTTTTTGGCTGCGTATAAACAAAAAATATATACATCATTAGTAGTATAATTCACAGTAGGCCGGCTAGCCACATATGTGCAAATAATGCCACAAAGGTGAAGAATGAGAGGGTTAGTCCAGCACTATATGTTCGTGATATGTTTGTTTTCTGGGAGTCTACTGAGAGAGTAATCAGTAACATACCTACAGATCAACTTATCACCCATCCAGCAAAATTGCTTCGTGGGACATTGTAGTACCATCCACCCCCATCAAATATCCAAAATCCTAGTAATACAGCTCAGGGATCCAGTACCATATCGATCAATGTGAGTAGGATTGCTCAGACGGGGATATATATTCGTTTGCGGTGTATATAACGACTTATTATTGTATAGACTCAGATGATAAGAGGCGTTCGTCCTACAAATACTGTCCATGGGACGGTGTCCAGTATTTTACTTCCAAGGACATTCCCATAATGAAAACATCCATAGGGAATACAATATTGTACTCAGATATATTCAAATATTAGTGCTATGATCCCACTCAGTATGAGGAAAAATATCCCATGTCGTTTGGTGTCTTTTATCACGGCTCGGTATGATATTGTTGCTATACCTAACATCATACTTATAGAAACCACTTCTCGTCATGGGATGATCCCAAAACGTTCTACAAAAAATCCACCTATAATACCAAATAGTATTATAGATATGATAGTGAGTATTGTCTTCTTTGTTCTGACCGTGTTATAGTGATACCTGAGCTTTAATCGTAGGGTGTGGATCGTAGTTTTCCAAGGTCATATCTGCAAATGTGAAGTCGTTGATATTTTTTATATCTGGATTGAGTTTGATCGTTGGGAGTGACTTGGGTTCTCTAGAGAGTTGTTCTTCTACTTGTGCAAAATGATTGTCATAAATATGCGCATCGCCAAATGTATGTACAAAATCTCCTACTTCCAATCCTGTGACTTGCGCAACCATGTGTGTGAGGAGAGCATATGAAGCGATGTTGAATGGGACGCCCAAGAAAATGTCGGCGCTACGTTGGTACATTTGGAGACTGAGTTTGCCATCTGCTACAAAAAATTGGTACATCATATGGCATGGAGGAAGTGCCATCTGGTCTACAAATTCTGGATTTCGAGCAATGACTATATTTCTACGAGAATCTGGATTTGCTTTGATCTTGTCAATAGCGTTTTGAAGTTGGTCCAAATGTCCACCATTTTTTGTTGGTCGTCATCTTCGTTGCTGACCGTAGACTGGTCATAGGTCGCCGTGCTTGACTGCAAAGTCATGATCTGTGGCTATTTTGTCTGCAAATTCTTCTATAGTTTCTCCTTGGTAGTCGGGGTGTTTTTTGTATTTATCAAAAGGTCGTTCGTTCCAGATGCGCACCTTGTTTTGACAGAGGTACTCGATATTGCTTTGGCCTTTGATGAGCCATATGAGTTCATGTGCTACTGCTGGGAAATGGACTTTTTTTGTGGTGAGGAGTGGAAATCATTCGGAGAGATTGAACTTCATCTGATATCAAAAAATACCTCTCGTACCGGTCGTGGTTATCCCAGGTTTGTATGCAGGATCTTGTTTGTCTGTACCGTTGGATCTATCGATACCGTTTTCATATACGTGACGTAAGAAATCGAGATATTGTTTATCGACATTATTGTTCATTACAATTCGTTACAGATAAACTTTTGCGTGAGGGTATTGTTATGGCGTATTTTTCCAAGAGAAATATCCTGCTATAATTTTATTTTGTTGGGCTCTCGGGTACTTCAATAATGCTGTAGGATAGTCAGTCTTTGTGTTCGGTTGGTGTGGCGAGTGCGATATCTTTGATACTTGTTCTTTGTAATTGTGTGAGGATTCATCCTGTATGGAGTTGTATACCTAGTCGATAGGCAATAGATCTTATATAAGTGCCTGATCATACTTCGATTTCTATTTTTATCTCGGGGAATGTGTAATCTATTACCTTGTACTTATTTATTTTCATATCTTGCCATACTATTTCTTGTTCGCCTTTGCGGGCTAAGTCGTAACGTTTTTGGCCGTTGATTTTCTTGGCGGAAAATGGCGGCAAGGGGAGTGAGGCACTTGGAATTAGTGTATTGAGCGTTGTTTGAATATGTTCTATGGTAGGAATTGTTAGATTTTTAGTATCTAGCTCCTCGTATGTCTCTCGATATTCTGCATCTCGTGTGTCACTTTTTTTGCTGAGATCTATGGTGGCGATGTATGTTTTGTCTGCTCATAAAAATTCTCCGAGTCTTTTTGTATCTTTGTCTACCGCTACGATAAGTAGTCATGTAGCCATCGGATCCAAAGTTCCGCTATGACCTATCTTGGTCTTCCTAGGAAATTGTCTTTTGAGTATGCGGATAACATCAAAACTACTGATGCCCTTAGGTTTATCTACAGCTAGAAACATTTCGCTTGTTCATATAAATTTCTCTCAGAGAGAGTAGTTGTCTGGCGTGATTTTGCAAGATTACTTGTAAAGCTATAGCCGAACACTATAATTACGGCACTTTTTATTGTTTTTCTCTCATTTTTTTATGGACCCCTTATCGGTTCTCTTGTTTATAGTTCTTTTTGGTTTATCGGCACTCGTTTCTGCTAGTGAGATCGCAATACTTTCTCTTCCCCAACACAAGGTCAAAGCTCTTGTGAGACAGCATAAAGATGGATCTCGCAGTCTCCAACATATCAAAAATAATGTGGATGTGTTTTTGATTACTGTAGCAATACTTATCAACTTACTTACCACAATTACAGCTGCTTTTGCTACCAAGATTTCACTGACGATGTCATGAGTCATAAGTGTGGAGCCTGCAATAGCTGTTTTGTTGACGACATGAGTGATTACCTTATTGCTTATTATTTTTGGTGAAATTATTCCAAAATCTTTTGCTACACATAATGCCGAACCTTTGGCTTTGCGTGTATCAGGATTGTTTGTTTTCTTGCAAAAATTATTGTTCCCTATTATTCGAGTACTGCAAAAAATAACTCGCACTATGCATCGTACACAGGCCGTAACCGGGGTTGTGACAGAAGAAGATATAGAATCACTTATAGATATGTGAAAACAACATGGGGTCTTTGAAAAATGAGAATACGAAAAAATTAGAAACATGCTCGACTTCTATGAAGTGAGTGCACAAGAAATTATGACACCGAGAGTAGATCTGGATGCACTAGAGGATAATGTCACTGTTGATGAAGCTTTGGAACAGATGATGGAATTTTCTCATTCGCGTATCCCTGTATACAATAATACAATCGATGATATATATGGTGTTGTTACGTTCAGAGATCTTCTGCTTTTGAAGAAGAAAAAAAAGGGAAGCTCAGCTTTGCATAAACTTGCATTAAAGAAAGTGATTAAAGTCCCTCTTACGAAACCTATACATACTGTATTGGATTTGTTTAGTAAAAATCGTCATCATATGGCGATCGTGATCGATGAGTATGGTGGTGTAGCTGGAGTGCTCACGCTAGAAGATATCATAGAGCATGTTTTTGGTGATATACAAGATGAGACGGATAATGAGAAAGCTTCTTTGACACAGAGAGGACAGGATCTGACAGTACAAGGATTTATCACTATGGATGAATTGTTTGATCATCTTGGTTTTGATTTTGCTCATGTGGGAATATCCGAAGATACATTTAGTGGAGAGACATTGAGTTACTTCATTACGAGTTTCTTGGAAAGATTCCCGGTTAAAAATGAAATTATTAATTTGCCTGTCTATGGAGATGATATCCAATGGAGGAAAATGCAACTTATTATAAAGTCGGTAGCTGATGATACTGTGGGTGAGGTTAGTGTTGTTCTCAAATAGTCTTAGAAATTTCGATTTGCTTCTTCGTAGAGTGGATATTTGCCTGGTTGTGCGATAGTGAGGATTTTAGTCAACAATATGTTGAATACTTTTTCATGGGCTGCTGTATTGTGGAGTCCTTTTATAATATGGAGATAATTTATAAATGTATCTGCATCTGGATCTTGCGTGGTGTTTGTAGGAATTGGTTTGGACTGTATGACATTTAGAAGGTCTCCAAAATTTATACTACGTGATTGATATAGATCTATACTAATACGAAGTGCATCGCATTGTTCTCGCATTTGTTGCACACTATTTTCTATAGCACAATGATGATTGAGTGCGTTCATGATATCTTCGCTTACCATATCCAATTCTATGGTCTTTGGTGTACTATGGAATGAAACTGTTTCTAGAAAGTCCATTTTGGGTGTGTGAGTACATAAATATACTCGATTGTATCTTCTGTGATGTGTTTTGGCAAAAAAATGTGCCATTTTATGATCCGCGATATAGCTTAGTTATCATATATTATATTAAATATAAAAATGTCATTATATATTTTTATTTTTCTTATTTTGTCATTGTTTCTCGATCGAGCTAGGTATGGATTTTCGTTATTTTTAGATTTTGGGGTATACTAATCACAACAAAATCTTTTATTAATCTATCTTCAACATGACAAACGTACTTCCATCTGGTTCTAATGCTATCAACTACATCAACTCTCAACTCAAATCTGTAAATCAATACGCAGGTATGTTGTTGTCAGTACTGGATAGGACTCCAGAACAAGTATCTACTTATTCTATCGGTATTGCTCAGAAGGTGCAAAAAGCCCAAGATTGGCTTATGACTGATAAGGTGCTGAGATTGTTTGATCTTATCGAAGCACACTTAAACAATATCAATGCGGCTTTGGATACAAACAACTTATTTGATAATCATCATTCTACGTATGGACAAACTACTACCTTGGTAGAAGCTCTTATGGAAAAATGGGATGCTATCGTTCAAAAAAGACGTGAAGATAATTACCTCAATATGACATTTGGGTTTAGATTGGATGAAATAGGTGCTAAGATTCAAAAAATTTACAAAAAAATTCCTTTGTATTCTCAAAAATCTGCATAGTTTTTTCAATGTACTCATCTTAAAAATCCACATATGTACGGTGTGGGTTTTTTTGTTAAAATTCATTGATTATATCTAGCAAATACGTACAAACTTCCCACAGCAATTTATACGCTTTGCTCGTGGGGTTTGTCCCGTTTATTTTTTTTACAAAAAATATCCTATGTCACATCTTTCGTATAGAGATCTGATCCATCAGACATATGACTTTCCTCAACTCGGATTTGACGTTAATAAATCATGAAATTTGGTATGGAATGGAGTTGATTTGTTGCAGCAAGTAAAGAAAGCTAGTCCGGTAAAAATTTCGTATCTTCCAAAAATACGTGAGAAAATTCAATATGCTAATAAGATATTCAATAGTGCGATAGAAAAATATTTTTATGATGGGAATTATATCTATTCGTATTGTACAAAGAGTTCTCATTTTGAATTTGTGCTTGATCAAGTTATATCAGAAGGAGCTCAGTTAGAATTGTCTTCAGAGTTTGATATAGAAATTATCGAAAAACTGGCCGAATCAGGTAAGGTGAGTAAAAAAACTCTTATCATCTGTAATGGATACAAACCTACAGGATATCTTACGAAGATCATTAATCTCAAGAGAAAATGATATAATAATATTGTTGTGATTCTTGATAATAAGAGTGAAGTAGATGATTTGGATGCACTTTTGGAAGAGGGAGAAGTATGTAAAGTGGGTATGAGAGTAGCTACTGAAGATGAACCAAATACAGATATCTATACATCTAGACTTGGTACAAGATCTATCGATATTCTTGCTATCTATAAGGATAAAATTCACAACAACAAAAAATTTGAGTTTTGTGCCCTCCATTTCTTTATCAATACCAAGATCAAAGATACAAGTTACTATTGGAGTGAATTGTCTAGGATAACTGGTCTTTACTGTGATCTCAAGCGTTTTTCAAAAACTTTACAATACTTGGATATTGGAGGATGATTTCCGATGCCTAGTTCACTCAATTTTGAATATGATTATGAATATATTGCAGATCAGATTATATGGACTATCAAACATGTATGTGAAAGTGAAGAAATACAGGTGCCTGATATTGTTACTGAATTTGGTACGTATACAGTAGGGGAAAGTGGTTGCACTATCTTCAAAGTATTGGGTCAAAAAAAGCAAAATGACAAGGAGTTATGGTATATCATCAATAGTAGTTTGATCACAACTCTCCCAGATATCCGGGGAATTGATCAGAAATTTATTGTGCTGCCTATCAATGGCTGGAACAACGATTATGAAAAAGTTATTATTGGCGGTATTACCTGTGATAATGATGATTTTTATAATAAGGATGCCAAGGGTAATCAAATTATATTGCCATCATTTGATGATGAAAAAGAAGACTTGTATATAGGATTTTTCCACACAGGAGCATATCAAGAATCATTGGGAGGATATGGAGGTATCCAACACTGTCTTATACCAGCTCCAAAGCATATTCTTGTAGATACGACTGATAATGGAGGTATTCAAGTAAAACAATTTTCTAAACAACAAGAATCTAAATCTATGCTTAGTATATTGTGATATAAATAATTTTTATTTGCCTTGGGATGAAAGATATGGCTACATCATTTGATCCAAATGCTCCTGCATTGGAAGGAAGGCTCTTTGGCTTACCGTTTAGTGTGGAAGAATCAGCACTTGTCATAGTACCAGTTCCTGTCGATATGACTACATCTTCAGGGAAAGGAACTGCTTATGGTCCTCAAGCTGTGCTTGATGCATCTGCACAAGTAGATTTGTATGATCTGACATACAAAAATTTTCGAGAAAAAGGTATTAGCATGCTTCCTATACAACAGGATCTTGTCGATCCTACTGCCGCAACTATTGCACAATCTATTGTGGATAATCTAGCACAATGAAAAGATCCTTCAACAGAAGATTTGGCAGTTGTGAATCAAGCTTCTCTGAAGATCAATGATTATGTCTACACACAAACAAAGGCATTGCTAGATCAGTGAAAGAAAGTTGCTCTTCTTGGTGGAGATCATTCTACGCCCTATGGATTTATGAAAGCCTTGGGTGAGGTGCATGGTGATTTTGCAGTATTACAAATGGATGCGCATTGCGATTTGCGTCAAGCGTATGAATGATTTACTTATAGTCATGCCAGTATCTTCTATAATGTGATGGAGACTATTCCACAAGTATCCAAACTTGTGCAAGTATGAATTAGGGATTTCTGTGAAGAAGAATCTGATTATGTTGCAGCTCATGGAGATAGAATTGCGATACATTTTGATAGACATATACAGCAGTCTTTGTATAGCGGCAGGACTCGAGCTGACTATATGTGTACGATTGTCGATCAGTTGCCAGAAAAGGTCTATATCTCGTTTGATATAGATGCACTTGATCCTAAGCTTTGTGGACATACAGGTACGCCTGTACCAGGTGGTTTGGAATTTGAACAAGCAGCCATGTTGCTTGATATGGTAGCTGCGAAAAAAACCATTATAGGTTTTGATCTCAATGAGGTAGGCAATGATCCGCGAGATGCGAATGTCTGAGCTCGTATGTTGTTCCGTCTGTGTGCACAGTTCCTTAGTTCTGCAAAATAGATTATATATTTATTTGTTAATTGTAGTGTCATGTCTTTACACGAGAAACTTCCTTTGCTTAGCAAAGAACTTCAAGATAGAATATTTACGGGAGAAAGAGTATTTACTCCCAATCCTAGTACGCCCGTGACGAATTTTTTGGTAAATACCAAGCGTCATTGTAATGGATGAAAAACCGTAGACGCTGGTTTGCGATTGCGTGGACATGTGGAAAATGGCGGCAAAGTATTTCTTACTATGGCAGGTGCTGGTTCATCTTTTCAGATGGGTATCCTTATCAGCGAGCTTATCCGTGACAATAAATTGCATGGGATATCTGTGACGGGAGCAAACTTAGAAGAAAGTTTGTATCGTCTGGTGGCACACAGTAATTATGCATATATACCTGATTATGTTGAGCTTACTCCACAACAAGAAGAGGAGCTTCGCAAGGCAGGCTTTCGTAGAATAACTGATACTTTCCTTCCTGAAGAAGAAAGTGTGCGTAAAATATTGCCAGCGATGGAATCCTTGCGACGTGAATCAGAAAAAAATGGAGAGTCATTGCTCTGGCATGAATACTTCTTCAGACTTTTTGAACGTAATATGATAGAATTTGATCCGGCAGCAAACTTGGATGATTGTTGGTTGTATCAAGCATGGAAACATAAGATACCTGTATTTGTTCCTGGATTGGAAGATAGTACGATGGGTAATATATTTACCCATGCATCATACAAAGGTACTCATGAGTTCTTATCACAATATACTTTGGAAGATGGGTCTATTGATATGCATGTCGTGAAACCAGGTGTAGCATATATGCATAGGATGGCAGAGTGGTATTTGGATAACACGAAAGATACATCTATTGCATTCTTGCAACTCTGAGGTGGTATCGCT
>CAZEYI010000011.1:0-12346 GCA_964516785.1 uncultured Candidatus Peribacteria bacterium | reverse complement strand
ACTCGGTAATGGACTAGACAATCTCGCAGGAGGTACAGGTACAACTGATGCAGCACTTACTATCCTACAAAACCAATACCAAAACGAACAGATAGATACTGACCAATTCACCGCAGGTATGAATGCACTCCTTCAGTGACAAGGAGCTCTCTCTGCACTCAATAGTTTCAATATAGATAGTATCGTAGCAGCTGGTGCATTTGATCTCCTCCGCTTCACGAGCAACCCATTCCAGAAATTTATACCAAACAACGAAACGCTCAACAAAGATGAGATTGCATACATCTGAGTATGATTCTTTACAGGAGCAGATAAAGTCAACGTATACAAGTATTACGAAGATCTCAATGGCGATATCCTCAAAGCTGGTGACGAAGTCAAAGTCAGAGTCGTTATAGAAGGTAAAGCAACCACCACAGCAACATTCGTCGATCAAATTCGTGGACCATGGATTATCAATACAAATACTAAAGGAGAAATACTAAGCTTTGATACAGGCACAGGGGCAAGCAAACTACCATCACAAGCAGATATCAATCGAAAACCAAACAATGAAGATTACAACTATATCGTAGATGACATCCCACTCACCAATGGTAAGGTAATAGAATTCTCATATATCCTCTACTACCAGTGAGGTACACCAATGCAAATAGATGTCAAACAAGTCAAACATCCAGACCATGTGGATGATCTATTTGATATTACCACCCAACCACAAGATGCATGTAGCAAGTTTATGTGGACATATTTCAATACAAATCAGGGTGTTGATAGAAGCTATACAGAGGTCTTCACAGACTTGTGGGAAGAAATGGCGACTTTCAATGATGACCTAGAAACCAATGCGCAAGACAACTTAGATCAAGTCAGTACGATGATGTCGCAATCATATACGAGCCAAGATCTTTCCAATGTGCAATGAGTCAAAGACATCATCGAAGCTCGAAATCCGCAGACCGTATTTGACAATGTAAACTGGAACAATCCACAGCTCAATCTCAACCTAGATATGAACATCCTCTGAGGCGTACTAGATGATGTAAGTAATTTCATAGATCAGTGATTGGCATGATTGTGTAATGGCTTTACGATCGGTGGTGGACAACCATGTATCCAGCCTCCTATACCATTCAATATGTCATTCCTCACTCCAGGTACATTCAATATATTCTGATGTACACTCTTCCAAGATAAAGGATTGCCACTCTTCTTCTTCCCTGGTACAGTATATGTGATGGGAGCTCCTATCCCGATGCCGTATGGACTTACCAATCCAGGAACAGACACGTTCTATCGATGAGCTGGAGGTCCCAATCCATCCATGATAAGAATTTATCTATCACCAACACTCACTGCACAATTGGGTATGGCAATTTGTCTATGACCAATGTGAGCATCTAATGCTATCCCATCACCATTTAGTCATATCGGAGGTAACTGTATCGTCTTCAAAATACCAATGCCATGATGTGGAAGTAGTAATGATACGACAGATACAACGGTCAAAAAAGAAGAAGTCGATCCGCGATGGTTAGATGCGGCAAATGCAGGCACATGTAACAATCCACCATCTACCTACGGAGTCGCACAAGACATAAATAGTCCGATCGCCATCTCTCCATTACAGTTGATGACACAATCACCAAACAGTAGCTATCCTGCCCCAGCATTGCCAGCAAATACCTACGGATTTGGAACTATCAACTTGGACAAAGAACCGATCGCCATCCAAGACACATTCGAAACTATCGATGGTCTCAAACTCAAAGCATGACCCAAGATCAAACTCAAACTCCAAGGTGGTACTATGCAGTGATTGGTCAAATGTTTGATCCAAGACTGGCTCGATAACCAGATCAAATATCTCATCAACAATCTCAGTCAAATGAGTGTTGGTGTCTACTTCCCAGAACCAAGTTCATTAGTAGAAGGATTGGAGAAAGTTGATATGGCAACTATCAAAGATGCAGGAATAAAATCTAGTACCTGACTCCCTGGTAAAAACAAACCTGATATCAACAAACTCAAAGGTGTGAAGAAATTAGATGCCTGGGTCAAAAACAAACGACTCAAACAATGACAAGTAACCTATGCCAGCACAGCCTTAGCAAATCCATTCCAAGTGATTAGCAAGATATTTGCCGATGTTAAAATTATTACCATCTCGCAAAAAGACATTCCGATAACTATCCCAATGATCTATGCCGAAGACATTACCAGATACAGTTCATACCTCCAGACTTGGGTCAAAGTAAATGCAGATACATTAGAAGAATGGGACAACGCACTCAAAGGATTGCTCTGTACTGATGAAAACAATAATGTGAGCATGGATGCCTGTCAGACATTTACTGATAGAGAAAAACTTGCACAGTATCTACAGTTCAAAGAAGAAAGCCAAGCACTTATATGATCAGTAAGACAAAATCTCAAGACACTAGAACTCTACCAACAATTCCCATTACAACTCTACGAATGGATCCATGTCAGTGACAGATATCTAGGCGACATAGCATCACTCTTGGGCAATTTTGTTGGAACACTCACAATGTGGCTCAATGTAAACGCCAAGAGATTCTCCCAATACGTTGATGTTATTATTACGCTCATAGGTGTGCTCAAAACATGGCAAATATTGATAGACTTTACAGTAAACCGAAGTGAAAGTTGTGGTTCATGTTCCAATGATAACTACGACTACTATTCATGTACACTATCATTTATATGTCCGCAAATTCCTGTCATACCTATCCCGCCATTCAAGATACCAAATATTTTCTTGGATCTGTCTCGTATAAATATCGGTATGAATATCACACTACCAAACTTCATATTTGTCCCTACCAGCATTCCTCTTCCACAGATACCAAACTTACCAGCTCCTCCGACAGTGAGTGTCAATCTGGATCTATTTACTATACCAAAAATACCACAACTACCAGCTCCTCCACAACTACCTGAATTACCAGGATTTATACCACAGGTAAACCTAGAACTTCCTGTACTTCCTCCGGCTCCCAAACTTCCTGCTATATCGTCTGCGATCCAATGAGCACTGACAGCAGCAGAATTTGTAGCCAAGATATTCTGTCTCATCAAAGGACAATGAATAGGTCTAGTAGCAGAAACATCGCTCAAATCAAAAGTAGAACAAATGACACAAAGATCATGGAATGTCCCTATCTTCGACTTCCTGGATCTCACAAGCAAAATGCAACAGCCACCATTGCAATGATTTGATCTCCAGATAGATACATTTATAAATCTACAATTTAATTTCGATCAAGTATTTGGTATATTTGAAAGCATTGCGACAGAGATCAATAAAGCGACCAAGTCATACATTACACAACCTATGCAAGAAGGTATAGAAAAAGCATCTCAAGTAATGCAAGATAGCACATCTGGGGTTCAAAACATACAAAACGGAGTTAACGTCAATCTAGATCTCAATAGCTATCTCCCATCAAGCAAATAAGTGGCATCAGCAAATGAATTGGATGCAAGTATTTTCAAAAACGATATCAGCAATGCGCTCAACTATTTGGCAGCACTAGCTCCTGACAATACAAACATTAGCCACAGCATCCAAGAAACACAAAACACTATAGCATACAATACTGAGGTACAACCTATGATCGATCAGATCCAATCTATCGGACAAGAAGCAAACCAAGTCATACAAGATAAAAAGACAGAGATACAAGAACTCCAATCTACCATACAAAACAATTACTCCAAATTCTTAGACAACGTCAACAAACAAAACCTCCAACTTGTAGCCGAAGATAATTATGAGAGATCACGAAGTACACCACTTCTTTCATTAGATAGTAATACTAAGAAATTATTGGATGAACAAGAACATCCTGCTATCACTATACTGGATCAAAACAAACAAATAGCAGATAGATACGAACAAGCCCTAGCAAACAATCACCCAAGCACGCTCAATATGGATGTAGGTAGCTACAGCAAAACCAAATCATATATCGATGAGGTACAGAAAACTGCAGACAGTGCTTTAGATGTATTGCGTCATGCAGAATCAAACGATACTACTACGACACCTGTATCTCTTATCCCAACACAAGATGCATGATCCAGCAGAGTCGAAATGAGAACACAATTAGCACTAACAACTACTCCAAGTGTACAGTTAGCACAAGGAGGTAATGGCAATGGGTCATGTACCAATTGTAATAGTGCAGCACAACAATCCAGTGATTTATCACAGTATATCAATGGCGTCTACATAGAGTGAACAAATGGACAAATGGTCAACGTCCTCAACTCACAATACAACGCAGAACAAATGCATGATACTATAATCCAAGACTTCAATGATGATAATACAGACGACATCCTCCTCCGAGACAACAACAATATATACATCAAATACGGTGATCAAGATAGTGACGATGGCGCAAATCATTACACCAAGTTCTATCATACCGATACCTTTGACAACCCACAAGAATTATACGACGATGTCGACGGACAATGATACCTATCTATCTCTGAAAGTATCGGCCAATCATTCAAACTCAAAGTTGCTGATACAAATCGATCAGTGAGGAACTTTAGGATCAAGGGACAATCATTTGATAATATAACACTATGACGAACCAATAGTGACATTTATGGTATGCAAACAAGTGGATATCTCATACAGATCAATCATAGATTTGATACTTTCAATGACAAAGAGCAAATCATCGGAGAAGTTTCTGAAACTAAAATAGACAAAGGATATATTCTTGTACTTCCAGAAGACAGTAGTCTATCAGGCAAGATAAGACTCGATGAATACAACAATGCACAACTTATCCAAAATCTGATGACAGGCGTCATATTTGATGTAAAATACTACGATCCTACCGAACAAGATATTGATATAACGCTAACCAATTTATCGAGACATTGGAAGTATGCACAGATCACATCATTACATCAAGCAAACAATATCTTCTACAAAGATGCTCCATGGTCAAATCAAGTAGTAGCATGACCACAGATATTAACAGATGAAGAATGACCAATAGTAGAATGAGTACTCACGAGACTCTCAACAAACGAAGTTATAAGTAGTGGTGACATCTTATCATGATTTGTAGGTACGACATACAAACTCGATATCAAACGAACTGACAATGTCGCCGTACAAGAAAACTGGATCATGTCATGATGAGCGATATCCGATATATTGTCATGAGCATCACGCACGATAACAAATCTCTACTTTACATGATCCCAAGTGCTCAACTATCAAATATGAGCCAAGGATTTTGATGACAATATTACTACTACACAGATCACACTCAGAATCAATATCCCAACTATCGATATAGTGAGTATAGACCAGATCAATGATTCACTCAGTACCATAACAGCACAAATCAGCAATGATATCGATCAAGGTAATGTAAGCTTTGAAAAACAAAGAAGATGAGATCGATCTATGCTGACAGGTAATGCAAACGGTATTGCAACAACATTCTATCCTATCGGGGTTGGTGACACCGTAGTAACAGGATGAGCATATAGTATAGGCAACAATATCTGATTGTACAACAACTCACAAGACCAGATAGTACAGATAGACAGCCAGACAGCACAAGTACAGATCATGGATCCAAATTACGAATTACGCGTCTATACCACACCACATGTACCTATCCTCCATGTACGATGATTCAACGAACAAAGTAACCTATTTATGGTGTATCTCAATCCACAATCCCTTGCTACAAACAATGCCATCCAGATACTAGATCAAAACTATCAAGCCATCACATTGGACAGCAACTTCTGATCATTCTCCAATGGTATCTGTATCCAAAGCAACAGCAGCTGTATTGCATACGTGAGTCCTACAGGAACTATCTATATCCCAAGTCCATACAACAACCAAATTAGCGGAACCTATGCATTTGACAATACAGACCAAACAAATATCTATACACTATTCTACAACAACCAATCAAATCCATTTGCTAAGATTCGCTTTATTGCACAACCTATCGTCCAACAATAATGTACAAACACAAACGAGTCATAGGGATAGTAACAACTATAATTGCATCTACTGCATATAGTTTTGCTGTCGAATCATATGACTGTAAACTAGTAGGCTTGATAAGTGAATGAGCTGCCTCACCCACACAATTAGATAAAAAATTTGGCTATCTATTAGACAAGGATAGTTTGACTATGGCATTACAAAATTTGAGAGCATACTGCAGTTCTGCAAAACTCATAGATGAAAAAATAGGAAAAAATGCGGATAGCGCAAACAATTTCCCCGAAAGCCCCTACCTCTACGATCATCTTATAGACGTGGCTACAAGAAAACGAGATTGATGGCAAAGTAATGCGTACAATCTCGAGGTTGATGCAAAAACAGTAGAATATAGAAAATATATGGATGAGGTAGCTACCCTACCGCAAGGTAAATCACCAGACGACATTATAAAGAAGATAAAAGAACTTTGGATACCAAAGACAAACACCTATATAGAAAGTTATAGCCCAGCAGTATGCGACAAGACAGCACAACGAAATGATCTCACCAACAAAACGCTGTATGAAAAACTATCAAACATCTGTACCATCTCCAGATGTGCATACGACGCTATGGTAAAAAATATTCCAAACAAGGATTCAACGATCGCTACAGCTATAGGCTATGAAAAATGCCAAAATATGATCAGTGAAAAAATATACGCCGAATTCACGTATATGAATAGCGTTATAAACGAAGCAGCAAACCGCAAACTACAAAAAAACATAAATGAATACCTGACAAACTATTTTGCTCGTGACAGACTCATCAATCTCCAAAACAAAATTGGGGAAACATATGATGCATTTGCAGTGGTCAATAGATTTGTCCAAGAATGAACCAAACAATGTAGCGGATAGTTATTTACATTCCATTCATCTGATGAAAACACACAAGATAGGCATATTATTATGTCTGACAAGTATCATAACAATAGCGCATACTTATGCCCAAGGCAATCCAGCCAACAATTTTTTCATCATCCCAGAAGTAACAAGTGGCGGACAAGTAGCAAGAGATGTGGAGGATGTAGGTAGTAAAGCTGGAAACGTAACCAATAGATATCGCGAGATATCAGAGATGACTGGCCGTAGTGTAGGAGATCAGTTAGCATCAGGCATTATGTCACGAGATACACTACTAGATTATCTTGTCTACCTCATCAGATTTGTATCACAGCTAGGAATACTGATCGGAGCTATACGAATTATATTAGCATGATACAAGTATGCTGTTGCAGTATTCAATGGAGCAAATGCAGAAGGAGCAAACGACAATATAAAAAGTGCCATCACAGGAGTAGCCATCATAGCACTATCATATGGATTCATGAAAATATTGACCAACGCCTTCTTATAAAATTATTTTCCTTTCTCTATCTTTTTCTTCAATCCTCCCGCTAGACTATTTATGTCGAGTAATTTTTCATAAGCAAATATCCAGAACTGCAAATTGTTATCCAAGAATGAAGCTACTTCTGCATTGATAGCACTAGCATTGAGAAGAGTATCACGAGACATAAATGCAAACATCTGGCTATTGACTGCTCCAGAATGCAAAGCCAAAACTGCGCGCTCTTTATCAATTAATTTTTGCAACGCTGTAGTATCGGTAGCTCATTGTGCCAAAGCTTTTTGATAGGCTATATCTGCCGTTACTACATACTTATTTTTCTCAGCAGGTGAAGTAGGATCGCCTCACTTACGAAGCAATTGCTTTTGTTTTGCATCATTGTTCGACCCCAGTACATTTTTAGCAACAGATGCAGGAGTATTGTCGTACGATGGCTTAGTCCCTACTCTAATACTAAAGGCAAACAGATCACCAAATTTATTTTTCTTCATTCATGAGTCCAGGAACTCTTTGGTTTTTACCGTCTTAAAGAGCTGTCCGCTCTGCCTCATAGTGGTAAATATATTTCTAATCTCCGTAAATATTTCTTCTATACTATAGACTCTCTTATTTTTTTTCATCTGAGCAGCAACAGGAGCTACACGACAAAATCTCACTGCAAAAGCTCACTTTGGTATACTCACCCCAGCCTTATCAGTAGCATCATTACCAAGTGCTGGACTTTCAAACTTACTACATAGACACGCTGACTGACACACAAGCATATCCAGGAATGGGAGAGAACTACATTCTGACAGACATGATTGCACATCCTCATCATCTGGTCCAGACGAAAGATCAAATGCCTGATCAACTGCAGTATTGATAGCCATTTCTACTTGTTGTTGTGTTGGATTGTCTACACCAGACAAAGCCAAAGGTATCAATGCTCAGACAGTATCTATCAAAAGATTTGGACTAATAGCTGTATAATAATCCTCACTGATAGCATCATAGACATCAGATGGGACAGGAGTTGCAAGTATATCAGCTATATCAGGAGATCACAAAGCGACTCATCACGTAGATACGATCCCACCAGTAGTAGATACTCCACTCAATGCGTACGGAGCTATACACGCATTATTCCCAAGAAAATCTAAACTAACGCTCGAAGATCAAAGAGCTTCACTTGAAGAAGATCAGTCTGTTGCACCATTTATTTGATCTATAATAATATCGAGAGTTGCATCGTCAGTCGAAGAAGATCCGACCGTAGGATTTGGATCACTTGGGTTGAAATAATCTTCATAGACATCAGCAAAACTAATGCCCAATGGAGATAAGGTCTCTGAAGAAATCCCAGGATTATTACTAGGAGAGCTTGCTCACATATTGATAGTAAACAAACCTGTACTGGTAGTATAAGATTGAGTACTATCTATAGGAAAATCTGCCAATCATCATCCACCTAGACCTCACAAACCACCAAACAAAGAACCCACACTAGGCATACCATAGAACACTGTAGTCAAAGGTGGCTTATATCATTCAAACATAATTCTTCCTATCTCAGCTATATCCACCAAGAGATCAAAGTCACTATCGTCCAATGTTCCATTTTGGAAAAATTCAGTACCATAAGTATTGTTGGACAGGGATGCAAAAAATGATGATGCATTACTAGCCCTCTGAAATATATTGGATACAACTTCTTCACAATCTTGCACATCTTGAATATAAGCAGAATTGCTCGCCGTGCTAAAGCCAGTCCCGATACATGCACTAATTTCTTTACACACAGTAGCTTTGTTATAATCTTTCGTAATAGGTATCACTAACTCCTTCCCTTCTTGTTCAAACAAATCCTTCAAAGCATTTCTAAATGTCGTATTGATTGAGTATAGAACGACCGATATATCTTCCTGACTAATGCCATTACACGCAGGGAGTGTATTGCTTGCATTCGCAATCTTATATGTACGGAAATATTTAACTGTCTGAGATAGGGCATCAGCAGATGGTTGATATGTTTGTTTCTTGACTGTTTTCATAGCCTTATCATACAATGAACTCACACTTGATTTACCTGGTACAGTACTCAATGTCCCATCCGCCTCAATTTTCGTCATCATCTCATCCAATGCAGCCCCCAAGCTAATAGCAAAAGTATTGTTGATAGACAAAGAGCCTAACAACAGACTAAAAACAATACATGTACTAATCAGATTTTTGGACATTTTTTAGTTTATCATGCAAAGTATACAGTGGGGTTACCGCCTTGATCAATTCTTTTCTCAACTTAAACAAATCTTCATAGTAGACAAGCAATCCGATATGAAGAGGAAAGGTAATACGCAATTCCTGCAACATACTCAATGACATTCACAAGGCCTGCTTGGACCATCATATATAGTTTTGAATAGATTGACTGACGGATAATCTTTTCGCACTCAAGTTAGATGCTTCTCTATAAGTATCTGGCAAGATAGTACGATCAGTCTGGATGACATAATCATAATATGTAAGGAAGATGCGGAAAAAGAAGTGCTCCTGCATTATTAGATTGAGAAAGGCTTTGTAAGAAGTCGCCTGATCATCTGCAAAGGCACAATGCAGCACTTGATAACCAGTAGAATTTGGTGTAATTTTGGAACATCATGCCTTTACTAATGGATTATCAAGAAGTTTTTTTGTATCAATGACAGCCACCGAAGATCGCAAATTTTGTGCATTTTTGACATATTTCTCTAGGCGCTTTTGTGTTGTAGGATAGGTACAGTTTCCATCAGCACAGATAGCAAGTCATACCAAATACTTGGCAGCAAATGCTTCTGCCTTCTTTTTAGCACTATCTCATTTGAGATTGGCACCATAAATCTGTCCCTGAAACATATCTATATATGTAGACATGATATCATTGTAGACACGGAAAAATTGTTGTGGGATATTACAAAACTGTAAACCTCCTCCAGGAGCACATATACCTTCTGTTTCATATTTATCCTGAATGGTAATACCATATTGTTCCCATGTACGACGCTTGATAAAATCATATTTTGTCTCATCAGCTAAGGCACTGCCTGATACTTTCAAATCATCACACAGCACATACAAAAACATAGATTGTTTAGGGTCAAAAAGATATGCACTCGTACTTGGTCCATTCGACAACACAGATGGCATAGACATAATGGTAGTACAAAAATGTTTTACCATAGATTTTATATCACCCGGGAAAGTAACCTTTGTAGATAATTCCAAAGCCAAGTTTTTAGAAAAAACATCAGAAGTCGTAGGACTTGGAACAGTAATAGTAGCAGCAGAAGTCGCTGTAAGAGACAAGACTATAGATAGACAAATACCAACAATATAACGCATCTACACGACATAAATAAATACTAATACCAACAAGTCCCTCATTTATTTTGACACTGCAATTCGCATGCTTTTCCTAGATTGTACAACAACATTCACTGCGTATCTTTAGTCCCTATGACATCTCTAATCCCCTGCAATTGTAATGCAAGTTTTGGTATGTATAATGTAACATCATAATTTTCCTGTACCAATCAATCATTTGTCGCTATCATGCTGCCCACATCATCAAACACATCTTGAAAACGATCTATAAGGACTTTCTTATACTCATCATTAGCTTGATCAGCGTCTATTGCTTTATCGATAGCTTCGCTCTGCAGAGCTAGATCAGTAATAGAGGTGTTGGTCGCTTCGGATATGGTTTGATATTCCATATTTTCTTGTTGACTATTGCCATAATCTTTCCTAGATAGATCAGCAAAAGGATTTGATATACTTCATTGATTATCTACCCTGACTGGTTCTCATTTGAGTAATTGCTGAATATCTTGAACGCCCAATCCCTGGCCATCTTGTATTCTTTTATAATCAGATCCATATAAAGCTCTGAGTAACTGATCTTGTTTGGACAAGCTATCTTTAGGATCATACTTTACCTTAAGCTTATTGTAGACCTTTCCACCTTTAGCTCCAAATGCATTCATGAGATCAAACACTGACTTAGTCATAAGCCCGATGGCATTTTTTGCTCCCGCAATATTTTCTTTACTCAAATTTTTGATGCTGGTTGCAAATCATTGCAAATTACCAGCACACTTATCTCCAGCCCTAGCACAAATATATGCCTGCTTCATAGTATTGAGAGACGCTACATTAAACTTCAATCTAACAGGAGCATGATCCTGTCAATCCGGAGCAGGTATTTCACGAGACAATGCTTTTATAGAATTTACCGAAAGAAATCATTTCATCATATTGTTGGCTGCTTTCAGTGTATTGAGCAAATCCGCATAAGTTGCGGTTGGATCTACAATCATTTCTTTCAAAAGATTTGCAGCAACCGCATCATTGATATGTTGTTGGATCTGCTCTCTATCACTCGGAGCTATTTCTTGAAACCAACCAGCCGCCACTCAGAGAGCAAAATTTTTGTCCTGTATTTTATTATCAAGTTTTTGCAAAGTTGCCCAGTCTCTCACAATCGCCTCTCCCTGGAAAAGAATCGCCAAACCCAAAAAACCATCAAATCATACCATATCTACCGTATCAGAAAGCAATACATACGATGTAGCCAAAGATGCTTGAGCAGCTTGATTGATTGCTCTTGTTGTTCTCTGTACTCATCTCTGTATAGCATTTTGCTCTTGGGTAGGAAATTCCAATATCTGTGATTGGAAAAGTCCTGGCACAGTATTGCGTCCAAGTCCAGCTCCGTCACTACCCACGGTTTGGATGGCTCACAAAACTTTATTTACAAATTCGGTATAATCAGAAAATACCTTAGCAGGAGAACCACAAGTTACACATTGATTTTGTGCAAAAGTGCTGCTAGTAAATCACAGAGACAAGACAAAGAGTACGAGCAACAAACGACGCATAGAACAAGTCTTGTATAAACAGCATATC